>JAUZPL010000054.1 GCA_030705955.1 Bacillota bacterium
CGGAAAGCGAAGCGCCTGGAGCGCAAATCAACAGACCAGTTTAAAAGCTTTATATAAATATTATAACAAATTAACGCGGTGAATTGTTGAAGGTAATTTATAAAATAAAAGACTGCCGAAACTTTTTCGACAGCCTGAAGATGACAGATAAGTCATCTTTTTTGCATTTTTCAAGAACTATGATTGTGAAAATTACCCCTCTTTTAGAATGTTGACAGTTCGATGACTTTTTATTATTTCCTTCTTGATTATTTTGTGAACACTATCACATACGTATAGACGAAGAAAAAATTCGGATTTACAATACTGTCATAAGGAATAAAAAATATAAATTAGCAGTAAATCACAAGGGGTGCTTAAAAATGAGAGGTACAGCTATTATTTTCCAAGAACAGTCAATTAAATTTATAGAAGATGTTGACCATTCTATTTTTGAAGAAATTAAAGACCAATGTGGCTGCGACCATTGCAACTGCCATCTTGAAAATAAAATTATAGATTTTGGTACAGTCTCACCTGTATTCTGGCATGAAGACGATGTTGACTGGGATTACGGCTATTGATTTTCAATTACTTTTACATTAATTTGATATAGACTCCCCTATCCCCAAAAAACAGTCTGATTAAATATTCAGACTGTTTTTTATTTTAATAGGTGGTAGAATAGAAGAACAAAATAGAAGAAGTGATGCGTTTTGAATGGAAGGATGAAAGATAAAAGTGGAACATTTAATCAATCAAAGAGTACAGAATCTCGAGCTTTCAGGTATTCGAAGGTTTTTTAATATGGTTGCAGGAACGAATGATATGATTTCTTTAACCATTGGACAACCTGATTTTCCAACACCAAATCATATCAAAAATGCTGGTATTCAAGCCATTGAAAATAATATTACCACTTACACTCATAACGCAGGCATCTTAGATTTACGAATAGCAGCCTGCCATTTTGTTGAAAAGAAATATGGGATTAAATATAACCCCCATCACGAAGTCATTGTCACGATTGGTGCAAGTGAAGCTATTGATATAACCTTTAGGACCATTCTTACAGAGGGTGTTGAAGTAATATTGCCAGGACCTGTATATCCTGGATATGAGCCACTTATCAAAATGTGTGGTGCAGTGCCCGTTTATGCTGATGTTCGGAATAATCAATTTCGATTTACAGCCGATATCATCAAAAAATACCTTACAGATAAGACGCGCTGTATTGTTTTACCCTATCCTTCTAACCCAACAGGTGTAAGTTTAACAAAATCTGAACTAGAGGAAATTGCAAATTTAGTAAGAAATAAGGATATTTTCATTCTTGCAGATGAAATTTACAGTGAACTTGTATATGGGATGAACCATCATTCTATTTCTTCATTTATAAGAGAACAAACAATTGTTATTAATGGTTTATCAAAGAGCCATTCCATGACAGGGTGGAGAATTGGTTTACTATTTGCACCAGAAAACATAACAAAGCATATTTTAAAAGTTCATCAATATAGTGTTTCTTGTGCTAATTCAGTTGCCCAAATAGCTGCTTTAGAAGCATTAACAGTAGGTTACAATGATGCCATCTCAATGAAAAGAGAATATGAAAAACGAAGAGAGTTTGTCTTTAAGCGGTTTAAAGAAATGGGGTTGCATGTTATTAAGCCTGACGGAGCCTTTTATTTTTTTGTTCAAATTCCAAAACATATTCCACTAAACAGCTTTGACTTTGCGTTAGAACTTGTTCAAAAAGCAAAAGTTGCAGTTGTTCCTGGAAGTGCCTTTTCATCATTCGGAGAAGGTTATTTTCGATTATCTTATGCCTACTCAATGGATGTTTTAGAAGAAGGGTTAATCAGATTAGAAAAGTTTCTAAAGAATTTTTAAAAAATTAGCGCAAGCATTTATAATTTCTTTAACATAACAAATTGCCCTCACTTTCAATTGAGTGAGGGCAATTTGTTATGCATTATATTTCCCATTATTTTTAGGAGCTTTTTCTTTTTTTGCTTTGTCCTTATGAATCTTATTCGTTGCAGCAGATCCAAATTCGTGGGCAAATTCCTCATTTATAACAGCAGAATCGAAACCTTTTTTATTTTTTTGCTGAGGATCATTTTTCTTGTGTTTTTTCGCCATTCTATATTCCTCCCATCAAATTCTTTCTTAGTGTTATACCTTTGGGAGAAAATATTCGCAACTAGTTTTTCCAAAATTTATATAAGGCTTGAGTCCCGCTGTTCTCCTCACCATTCTCGGCCAATTGCTTGTAAAGCGATTGGGCCAAGGCTAATCCAGGAGCATTCATATCAAATTTCTCAGCTTCTTCAAGTGCAATATTCATATCTTTAATAAAATGTTTTATGTAAAATCCAGGTTCAAAATCTCCTTTTAACATTCTAGGTGCTAAATTGGACAAAGAAAAGCTTCCGGCAGCACCGGTTGAAATACTTTGTAATACTGTTTCCGGATTTAAACCAGCTTTTTGTGCATAAACAATTGCCTCCGCAACCCCAATCATATTTGATGCAATAGCAATTTGATTACACATTTTTGTGTGCTGTCCTGAGCCAGCTTTTCCTTGGTACACGATATTAGTGCCTAAAAGCTCCAAAAGAGGCTTTATTACTTCAAAGTCGTCCTTCTCTCCTCCTGCCATGATAGAAAGCTTTGCAGTTTTAGCACCTATATCTCCTCCTGAAACAGGAGCATCTATCGCATGGATTCCCCTCTTTTTAGCTTCTTCGTAGATTTTAATAGCAAGAGAAGGGGCAGACGTGGTCATATCAATAAAAAAGCTTCCTTCTTTCCCATTTGGAATTAAGCCATTTTCTCCTAAGTAAACCTCTTCCACATCATAAGGGTAACCGACAATTGTAAATACAACATTTGCTTTACTTGCCACATCTTTTGGGGAATTACCCCAAACAGCTCCATGGTTTAACAAATCCTCTGCTTTCTCTCTTGATCGTGTGTACACAATCAAGGGGTATCCTGCAGTTAGTAAGTGGCCTGCCATACTTTTTCCCATTACTCCAGTGCCAATAAATCCAATTACTGTATTTTCTTTGTTTAACACATTCATCTTTCCTCTCTCTTTTTTTATCTTATCTAATAGTAGCATACAAAATTTCCTAAAGCGTATTGCTATCCCCTTTTCAAACTAAAAAAAAGGACCGAGGCAAAAATCTTCGGTCCTTGTGCGTCATCTCCAATTTATGCACAAGTGTAGTATTTCCTTTTCGGTAATAGGCTAAACCGACTTTAAAGCTCTGAAGAAAAATTATTTAAAAAGGCTCTTCCAAAAACTTCTTGATCATTGAATATTTCGATAGAGACCGCATGCTCATTCTCTATCATATTTTTGAGTTCAAGAACATGAAAATCTTTTTTTAAAGGAATAGGGGCCATAAAAATATATTTTTCACTTTCTTCTTTTGCATCTAAATATTCTCCCTTAAATACTTGATCTTCTCCATAAATTATCTCATTTTTCCCGATTGCCTCAGCAAGTTTAGGATTATGAATCGTAATCTTTACTTTGTATAATGGCTGTCCCTCTAACAATTTGCTATTTACAAGAAAACGAAATTGAAGTTCATTATTTTTAGTCAATAGAGCATCTGCATAGCGGTTTACAATAAGCTCATTTGAAAAAAAATTACTACAACCCGTTGCTATAGCCAATAAAAAGATGATACCAGCCAAGTAATGAAAAATTTGAACCTTTTTATACAAAATAAATCACCCCTTTTATATTTACCATAACCAACCAAAAGTGGAAGTAAACATAAAAGGCGTTAATTTTTATATTGCTTTTACCATTCCACCATCTACTAAAAATGCACTTCCAGTCATATATGTATTTGCATCTGAAAGAAGGAAAGTAGCTACATTTCCAAATTCCTCAGTCGTTCCATATCTTTTGAGTGGAATCCCAGCCTTAACCTGCTGTTCAACAACTTCTCTTTCGACATTTTGTTTTTGAGCATTTACTTGATCGAGGTGTTTTACTCTGTCTGTTGCAATTCTACCTGGTGCAATAGTGTTAATGAGGATGTTATAAGGAGCTAGCTCGGAAGCAAGAGTCTTTGATAGCCCTATAATTCCAGTGCGATACGTATTAGAAAGAATTAACCCTGGAATAGGCTCCTTTATAGAAGAAGAAGCAATATTTAGGATTTTTCCACCCTTTTCTTTTAAATGTGGTAATGCTGCTCGAATAAGTCTCACATATGACAGTAGATTAAGTTCAAAAGCGGATATCCATTGCTCGTCATTTAAATCTTCAAATGAACCTGCTGGAGGGCCACCAGCATTATTAACAAGAATATCGATACGACCAAAAGCTTCTACTGTTTTTGAAATAAGCTCTTCTATTTCTTTCGGGTTGGTTATGTCTGTTTGATGATACCCAACTTTACCTTTTCCAATTGATTGAAGTTCTTTTGCTTTTTCAACTAGTTTCTGTTCATCCCGCCCTGAAATCATTACATTTGTACCTTCTTGTACAAGTTGTTTTGCTATAGAAAATCCAAGTCCTTGACTTGATGCCGCGATAACTGCTGTTTTGCCTGCCAAATTCAACTCCATTATCTTCATTCCTCCATTTTATAGACTCAGCTTTATTTTACTATATAACAGAAGGCAGACCAATTAGATCTGCCTTCTGCTATATTTTACTATATGAAATATTTCACATTATTAAAATGTTTGTGCCATATCCTTAGCACGGGCAATAGCGTTTTCCTTGATTTCTTGTGCTTTTTCAGGCATTGCATTATGCCCCTCTACAAATAATCCCTCAAGTGTAGGAACCCCAAAGAAACTCATTATGACACTAATATAGCGATGGCCCATTTCCATTGCTGCTGCAGGCCCCTCAGAATAAATTCCGCCACGTGCTTGAATGTGTAATGCTTTCTTATCTGTTAAAAGCCCAACTGGTCCTTGTTCAGTATAGTTAAATGTTTTCCCCGCTACAGCAACTGAGTCAAGATAAGCTTTCATTACAGGTGGGAAAGAAAAGTTCCATAAAGGAGTAACAAAGACATATTTATCTGCAGCAACGAATTGTTCACTTAATTCATTTAATCTACTTACCTTTGCTTTCTCTTCTGCAGAAAGGGTATCAAATCCTTGCCCGCTTCGGAGCTTGCCCCAACCACTGAAAACATCAGCATCAATATGTGGGATATTCTCCTTATATAAATCAAGATGAATTACTTCATCATTTGCATTTACTTCTTTATAAGTATCAATAAATGCTTTACCAACAGCCATGCTGTATGATTGTGTTTCATTATGAGGATGCGCAGTGATGTACAAAACTTTTGACATTGTGTTTTAATTCCCTTCTTTTTTAAAATCAATTACCTATTATAGTGTGAATCAAACAACTAAAAAATATTATCTTTAATTCAGTTATTTTTAATTCAAGGTAATTATAATCAAATATTCACCTTACTTCAATATTTCTGCTTAAAAAATAGATAAGAAAGTGAATTGATCATATTTATTTCTCATTTTAAAAGAAGGATTTTTTTTAAAAAATGACCGACTGTTAAAACAGCCGATCACCATGTTATATTTTATTTCGTTGCGGCCTTAACTGCTTCAATGACTTGTTCAGTTGTCTGCATTTGCAAGACTTCTGTAGCTAGTTTTTCCATATCAGCTTTTTTCAAGTTTTTAATTTGGGCACGTGCTTTTAAGATGGAAGTAGCACTCATTGAAAATTCATCCAAACCTAACCCTAAAAGAAGCGGGATAGCCGTTTCGTCTCCAGCCATTTCACCGCACATACCAGTCCATTTGCCCTCAGCATGTGCAGCATCAATGACCATTTTAACTAATCGTAATATAGATGGACTATATGGCTGATATAAATAAGAAACGCTTTGATTCATACGGTCAGCAGCCATTGTGTATTGGATTAGATCATTTGTCCCAATACTGAAGAAATCAACTTCCTTCGCAAATTGATCAGCTAGGATTGCAGTAGATGGTATTTCCACCATAATTCCTAGTTCAATTTTATCGGAAACCTTTTGACCTTCAGAAATAAGTTTTTGTTTTTCTTCTTCAAGAATTGCTTTTGCAGCACGAAATTCATCCAAAGTAGCAATCATTGGAAACATAATTTTCAAGTTTCCATACGTACTTGCACGAAGGAGCGCTCTAAGCTGTGTACGGAACATATCTTGCTCTTCCAAGCACAAGCGAATGGCACGGAAGCCTAGGAATGGGTTTAATTCTTCTGGTAATGTTAAGTATGGTAGTTTTTTATCTCCACCAATGTCCAATGTTCGAACCACTACAGACTTTCCATCCATTCCCTCAAGAACAGCTTTATAAGCATCAAATTGCTCATTTTCTGTTGGAAATTGATCTCTATCCATATACAAGAATTCAGTTCTATATAAACCTACAGCTTCTCCACCATTTTCTTTAACACCCTTTAAGTCTTTAGGTGTTCCAATATTGGCAGCAAGCTCAACATAATGCCCATCTGCTGAAATGGTTTTTTCATTCACTAGTTTTGCCCATTCAGCCTTTTGATTCTCATATTCCTTTTGAATACTGCGATATTTTTCAACAAGCTCCGGAGTTGGATTAATGTGTACTTCTCCACTAAAGCCATCGACTACAATGAAGTCACCATTATTAATCTCTTCAGTTGCTGATTTAGTTCCAACGACAGCAGGAATTTCCATGGAACGAGCCATAATAGCAGAATGGGAAGTTCTGCCGCCAATATTCGTGGTGAAACCCTTCACATATTGACGATTTAACTGAGCAGTATCTGATGGTGTCAGATCTTCGGCTACAATAATAGCCTCCTCTGCTATCATACTAGGGTTTACCATATGTACTCCTAGTAAATGAGCTAAAACTCTCTTCGTTACATCACGAATATCCGCAGCTCTTTCTTTCATATATTCGTTATCCATTTGTTCAAACATCACAACAAACATATCCGCAGTTTCTTTCAATGCAGATTCTGCATTAACTTTTTCTGTCGTAATTTTATCTTCAATTGGTGAATTTAATTCAGGATCACTTAAAACAAGTAAATGTGCCTCAAAGATAGCTGCTTTATCAGCTCCTAGATCAACTTTTGCACGATCTCGAATGGCTTCTAATTCTGACTTTGAGGTTTCCATGGCTTTACGGAAACGTCCCACTTCAACAGCAGGATCTTCAATTGTTTTCTTTTCAAATGAAAAGTCTGGTTCAACAAGACGGTATGCTTTAGCAATCGCAATACCATTTGATGCAGCAATTCCTTTTAAAAACGTCATTACTTTGCCAAACCTTCTTTTTTCATTGTTTCTTCTAAACTTTTTAATGCATCATCAGCATCGCTGCCTTCAGCACTAATTGTAATATCTGCACCTTGACCTACTCCAAGAGACATAACACCCATGATTGATTTTAAGTTAACTTTTTTACCTTTATATTCCAAATTAATATCTGAATCAAATTTGCTTGCTGTTTGAACTAATAAAGTAGCTGGTCTAGCGTGAATACCTGTTTCCGCGATAACTTTAAATTGTTTCTCTGCCATACTATAATCAATCTCCTTTTGGTTAATGTGAATAAGTGAAAAAAACTCCCTATAATAAACTTATACAATTTACCCATTTTCGTCAACTAAACCGTTAAAGAGTAAAAAAAAATATTTCTAAACAGGAATTGCTTGTATAAATTTTATTTTTCCCATGAAGAAAATAATAATGTATTACTACAGGTAATTCCTTTCAACTATATTAAAAGTTCAAAACTGAACAATAGGTAGAATAGCATGTTTAAGCTTTAATGACAACAAAAAAACTGCCCCATTTGTATGGCGGCAGTCATGAATTTTAATTTCCGTTAGAAGCTTTAGGATAATCGCTATTTTCATCACTTGGGGTAACCGCAAAGTGTAATGCATCTTCTAATTCAGATGTATATTTTTGTTTTTCCTGGTTATTCCAATCAAACCTTTCACTCATGTAAGTTATTACATTTGCATCATATTTTCTTACAGTCTTGATGTCAAAAAGGATTGCGCCTGTTCTTCTGTTAAAAAAGTCTACAGGTGTCACAACCATTTCATGTTCAATTGCATAAAGAAGTTTTGAAAATAATGAAAGTGGCAGGCCGTATCTTTCAGCATCTTCTATATTTTTAGTCAGTAGATCATAAACAACCGGGACATTTGAACCATAACGGTATGCCAATTGTTCTGATTCTTCCTTTGTTAAACCTACTTTAATTCCCTTGTCAATTTCCTTTGAAACAAAAGAAATAAAATGATGAGATCCACCCACATCCCCACCAGAAATAGGTAAATGCTTTGTACTACACCCAGGATAGCTATGTCCTTCTTCATTTTTAAATTTTAATGCTAAATGATCAACAATCATTTCTGACATTTTTCGGTAGCCCGTTAATTTTCCACCTGCAATCGTTATAAGTCCAGTATTGGACTCCCAAATTTCATCCTTACGAGAAATTTCAGATGCACTTTTTCCTTCTTCAGAGATAAGTGGACGAACTCCTGCCCAACTTGATTCAATATCCTTTTCGGTAATTTTAACCTCCGGGAACATATAATTGATAGCATTAATAATATAGCTTCTGTCACTAACAGTCATCTTAGGAGAAACTGCATCCTTATCATAGAATGTATCTGTTGTTCCAACATATGCTTTTCCTTCACGTGGAATAGCAAACACCATACGGCCATCAGGCGTATCAAAATAAATAGCTTGTTTTAACGGAAAACGAGATTGATCGATAACAATGTGAACACCTTTTGTTAGTTGAAGAAATTTACCTTTTTTTGATTGGTCAAGCTCACGAATGCGGTCAACCCATGGACCTGCAGCATTAACAATCTTTTTAGCAAAAATTTCATATTTTTCCCCAGATAATTGATCCTCTACTAAAGCACCCACCACTTTTCCATCTTTATAAACAAGTTGGATGACCTTAGTATAGTTGCAGGCTACAGCACCTTTTTCATTTGCTGCCTTCATTACCTCGATAGTTAGCCTTGCATCATCTGTTCGATACTCTACATAATATCCTCCACCCTTTAGCCCAGACCTTTTAATTAAAGGTTCCTTTGCTAACGTTTCTTGAGAGGATAGCATAGTACGACGCTCCGATTTTTTTACACCTGCTAGAAAATCGTATAGACGCAAGCCAATTGAAGTACTAAATTTTCCAAATGTGCCCCCTTGATGAATTGGAAGCAGCATCCACTCTGGGGTTGTTACATGTGGACCATTTTCGTAAACAATGGCTCTTTCTTTCCCAACCTCAGCAACCATCTTCACTTCAAATTGTTTTAAATATCGCAAGCCTCCATGAACAAGTTTAGTAGACCTACTTGATGTTCCTGCCGCAAAATCCTGCATCTCAACAAGAGCAACCTTCATTCCTCTTGTAGTCCCATCAAGGGCAATACCAGCTCCCGTAATGCCTCCTCCGATGACCAATACATCAAAGGTTTCTTTTTTTAGTTTTTCAACAATTTCCTTTCGGTTTAATGTTGAAAATTTCATAGTCTTTTCCTCCTAAAATGAAGCAGTAACGAAAAGAAACCACAAAGCACACTATCGATAATGACGATAATGCTTTGTGGTCTCTCCAAAATCTCCTGCCAGTTTATTAACTTATCATCATTATAACAGAGAAAATGTTTTTTTGGTATGATTATTTAAAAGCCATTGTAGCTTTAACAGCTTTTTTCCAACCTCTATACAGTTCATCACGATTTTCATCGGACATATCTGGTGAAAACTTCTGATCAACTGCCCATTGTTTTGCAATTTCCTCTTGATTTTCCCAGAAGCCAACAGCAAGGCCTGCTAAGTAAGCTGCACCTAGTGCTGTAGTTTCAATGACTGTTGGTCTTTCGACTGGCACATTTAATAGATCGCTTTGGAATTGCATTAAGAAATTATTCTTAACTGCCCCACCGTCAACACGAAGTGTCTTTAATTCGATACCTGAATCCGCTTCCATCGCAGACAATACGTCCTTCGTCTGGTAAGCAAGTGATTCAAGGGTAGCACGTACAAAGTGTTCTTTTGAAGTTCCACGTGTTAAACCAAATACTGCTCCACGTGCATCACTATCCCAGTAGGGTGTTCCAAGTCCTACAAATGCAGGAACAACATATACGCCATCTGTTGATGCTACTTTTGTTGCATAGTCTTCGCTTTCTTTGGCATCCTTAAACATACGAAGTCCATCACGAAGCCATTGAATAGCAGAACCAGCAACGAAAATACTACCTTCAAGCGCATATTCCACTTTTCCATCTAGTCCCCAAGCAATCGTAGTTAAAAGACCATTTTCTGAGCGAACAGCTTTTTCACCAGTATTCATTAGCATGAAGCAGCCTGTTCCGTAAGTATTTTTTGCCATTCCTTCACTAAAGCAAGCCTGGCCAAACAGTGCAGCTTGTTGGTCACCAGCAACACCTGCAATTGGAACTTCTTTACCAAAGAAGTGATAGTCAACTGTATTTGCATACACGGCGGAGGAAGGTTTAACCTCAGGTAACATTGATTTTGGAACAGTTAAAATTTCTAAAAGCTCATCATCCCATTTGAGCTCATGAATGTTATACATAAGGGTACGGGAAGCGTTTGAGTAATCAGTTACATGGGCACGGCCGCCGGACAATTTCCAAATTAACCAAGTATCAATTGTGCCTAAAAGCAATTTTCCTTGTTCTGCTTTTTCGCGAGCGCCATCAACATTGTCTAGAATCCATTTTACTTTTGTTCCAGAGAAGTATGCATCGATTAATAATCCAGTTTTTTCACGGAAAAGATCATTTAATCCTTTTGCTTTTAACTCATCGCAGATTTCGCTTGTTTGTCTTGACTGCCAAACAATAGCATTATAAACTGGTTCACTGGTTTCTTTATCCCAAACAACAGTTGTTTCCCTTTGGTTTGTGATCCCAATACCTGCAATTTGCTCAGGTTTAACACCTGACTCAGATAAAACACCTGCAATAACAGCTAGGACTGAACCCCAGATTTCATTAGCATTATGCTCAACCCAACCTGGCTTAGGAAAAATTTGAGTAAATTCCTTTTGAGCAACATGTACGATTTCGCCACTTTTGTTAAAAAGAATGGCGCGAGAGCTAGTAGTACCTTGGTCTAATGATAAAATATATTTTTCCATCAATTAATTCTCCCCTTTAATCTAAACTTTTTAAGCAACTGCTTTAGAATGATCTACTGCTTCAGCCTGTTTTTTCCCAAATACTGATGCTAGTAATAAGATAACAATATTTGCTACTAAAACTACCCAAAGAGATCCAGTAACTTTTCCTAGAAAAACAGATTTATAGAATACCGCACCAAGTGCACCACCTAAAAGTGGGCCAACAACTGGAATCCAAGCATAACCCCAATTCGAGCTGCCTTTACCATGGATTGGAAGAATAAAATGAGCAATACGTGGGCCAAGGTCACGAGCTGGGTTAATAGCGTATCCAGTCGTTCCACCTAAGGACATACCAATAACTACGATTAATAAACCTACTGCTAATGGGTTTAAACCTTGTGTAAACTTATTAGCACCTATAAATAAAATTCCAAGAACAAGAATGAAAGTACCCAAAATTTCACTTAAAAGGTTCGAGAAAGTATGAGGAATTGCCGGACCAGTTGAAAATACTCCTAATTTTGTTGCAGGGTCATTTGTTGCTTTCCAGTGTGGAAGGTAATGAAGCCAAACAAATGTAGAACCTAAAATTGCTCCAATCAATTGAGCAACAATATAACCAGCAACCTTACTCCAAGGAAAGCTTCCGTTTATTGCCAATGCAATGGTTACTGCAGGGTTAAGATGTGCTCCACTTACTGATCCAACTGCAAAAACAGCCATGGTTACTGCTAATCCCCAGGCAAGTGTTATAACAATCCACCCAGCATTATTGGAGTAAGATTTCTTCAATGAAGAACCTGCTCCTATTCCGGCACCGAAGATAATAAGAATCATCGTGCCAATCATTTCTCCTACAAATGGTGACATTTTGTTTTCCCCTTTCCTTTAATAAAATATAGAATATAGTGCGGACACCGACGAAAAAATAAAAAGAGAACCACAGCAGAAAGCCTGTTAAAACAATTAGGCATCTGTGTGATTCTCCTTATCTCCGTCACAAGATATTAACTTGTAATCTAAATATACAAGTCTATGAAAACGTTGTCAACACTTTTTATAAAATTTAAAAATTTTTTACAATGGTTATATTCCGAAGTGATCCCACAACTCTCTTTTAGAGGTTGTAATAGCTTGTGCTCCAGCCTGTAAGGCATTTTCCACATCTTCCACTGTCCGAATTAACCCTCCTGCAAAAATAGGTGTATCAAGTCTATCCTTTACTTCTTTGATCATATGGGGCATTGCACCAGGCAAAACCTCAATATAATCGGGGCGTGTTTTTTCAACAAGCTTATAGCTTTTTTCAAGAGCATGACTATCAATCAAGAACACCCTTTGCACAGCTATTACACCCTTTTGTTTCGCCTTTAAAATCACACTTGATTTGGTAGAAATAATTCCAAATGGCTTATATTCCTGACAAATATATTCTGTTGCATATTCATCATTCTTTATTCCATGAATGAGATCTACATGGTAAATCATTCTCTTTCCATTTTCTTTTGCTAATTGGTTAATGCTTTTTATTTGAGCAATATGCATATCTAAAAATATACCTATTTCATATGAGCTTTTTAAAAACTGTTCAAATTCTTTTATATTTGCGGATGCAGGGAGTATTTTCTGGTTCATTATTGGTTTCCTTTCCTTCTTAGGAGCAGCTGATGCTTTAAATGCCTAATTTCATTCTTAAATCGCAGTTGCTCTTCAATAGTTGTTTCCTTTTCACCATACCGAGTCATTTCATATAATGCAATAACCATTTCTGTTTGAATTAAGTCTAATCTATTTAACCACTCTTGAAGGGTTTCAAAAGAATGACGTCCGTATTTAAGCTTCTTTGTATATTTTTCAAATTTAACAAGTTCTTTTCGAATACCATTATTAGGGACTTTTTGCTTCGCTCGGAAACCATTATGAGTTAACTCGTTTATGATTTTAGTTTCCCACAAGTTTTCTATAGATTCATGCATATATGAATATTTTTTTACCTTTCTTAATATGAAAAATATACCTATACATGCAATTGCAATGATAAAAAATAATATCACTTCTTTTGTAAGAAAATATGGCTGGTATTTAGCACCACCAGCTACTTTTAATATGTCTGGTATATTTTCCTTTGTACTATGATGTACCGATTGTTTAGTTAGATTAATATGTTTTAATAAATCAAATAAAGGAATCATTAGATAACTGCAAATTAGTACAATATATTTTAATATCTTAAAAAACAAAAAACCAATATATTTTTCTAAGAAAGTTATGGTAAGAGTTAACAAACAAATTCCTATACTTATTTTTATAAAAAATTTTGCGAATTCCCATTTTTCATCATGAAGCTGAAACCACTTCTGGATTAAAGGAACTAATATTTGAAGGAAATATTGTAAAACCAAGATATAAACAATTTTATCTAGATAGGGATAATGGTTTAGAATAGCGCCTAAAAAGACAAAAAATCCAATTAAATTAGAGAAAAAATAATAGGCCCCTCCATGCCTACGCGAACCATCATAAAGAATAATCCCTCTCCAATAAACAAGGAATCCTAGAAGAAGAATGAATAGAGTCGGAATACCTGTTATATTACCTCCCAATAATAGGCAAGGAATGACAAAAATAAAATACAGCCATTTTCCTTTTTGAAAAGAGATTTCTAGTGAGATTGCCAACAATGAAAAACTTCCTATACTTAGTAAAAATAAAAGAAAAATAGGGGGTTCCTCTTTTTTTGCAATAAAATAAAAAAATAGAAGGATAAGAACAAAGAGAAATTCAAGTGTAAACTGGCTGATTCTCTCCGCAATTCGAAAAGTCATGACAGCACCCCACCATCCTTCTTTAAATGAAATGGCATTAAATAACCCTCACTATTCCCCACTTCTAAATTATATACAGTTGTTCCCTTTCGTTTAATTTGTGAAAGTAATTTATTTGTCTCAAATGTAATAGTTCCTCCATGTAAAAATAGAGGTTGGGATCTTACTTGATGCACACAATAAGTTAACATTTTTTCATAAGGAAAACTAATAAACTCAGAGTTAATAGTAGCAAGGCCCTCAAGTACATTTTGTAAATGTGTCCTTCCCTCTCCTAAAGGGATATTGAAAAAAGGAGTTTGACCAAACGTCCTTATATTTACACAAAGCGAATATGGGGTCCTATTACGATAAGCAAAATAAGCAAACTCAGTTATATAGCTTATTAATTTTTCTAAATTCCCCGTTATTCCATAACCATCAGAGATATTTAAGGCAATCATCCATCCTTTTTCAGCCATTTGTTCATACAATTTAGTTTGTAACGTTTGTTTTCGGGCAGTAGCTTTCCAATGAATTTGATTAAAGGTGTCAGTTGATATATAATCCCTTGAACCGATTGGAGATATACGATCCTCATACAGAGAAAGTGGAACAGACACTTCCCCTTTTAGAATAGTTGTCTGCTCCTTAAGTCCTTTAACTGGGAGAGGAGTGGGGTAAACAATAGCCTCCTGATGAATATTCAGGGGATATTCTAAAATGATCCCACCAAGTCCAATAAAGCTCTCGATATGTATTTCTAGTCTCCTAATTTTTGCAATACCTCTCATTTTTGTTTGAAAGGGAATACTGTACTTTTTTTTCTTTCCTTTATTAATGGAAAAAGGAATTGTCATTTCAATTGAGGAATGTTGAGAATCCTCATTTCCCGTTAATGGTGCAACCACATGATCAAAGAATATCTTGCATTTTGCTCCTAAAATTGGCATTCCGCCATTTTGAAAGGGTAGTATCCACTCACCCGTCTCTTCAACAAAAAAATAATTCCTTTGAAGAATATTCTCAAAAAATAGTTGATCACCAATATGGTTTAAATATAACTTATCTAAAAAGATAAGAGTTAAAACAATAAGAGCAGAAAACGAGCCAAAACTTTGATGGTAGGCAAGACAAATTAGGAGAAGGATCCCTACAAAGAAACTAACAACAGAAGCTTTTCTATTCTCTATAATATGTCTTGTCCAATTCATTTTTGTGCACCTGATTCTACAGGAGTAGCAATGCTTTCAAGTATCTCATTCATTATGATCTCTGCCGATTTTGTTAAAATTCCCTCTGTTGTAAGAAAGATTCGATGGGATAAAACAAAAGGTGCAACCCATTTCACATCATCGGGTGTAACAAACTCACGATTATCTAGTAATGCTTTACCTTGTGCTGCTTTCATTAATGCAATGGTACCCCTTGGACTAACGCCTAATTCAATTTGAGGATGATTTCGAGTCATTCTAGTAATATGCAATATATATTCTTCAAGGTCACTTGAAATTGTAATGTTATGTAAAGAATTCTTCATCATTTGAATATCTTGATTTGAAAAAACTTGATTGATTTTTTCTACCTTTTTTTCGATTCTATGATGTTGCATGATTTTTTTTTCTTCATCAAAATGGGGGTAGCCCATATTTAATTTAATAAAAAAACGATCCATTTGCGCGATTGGCAGAGGAAATGTTCCTTGTTGTGACTCTACAGGATTTTGGGTAGCAATAACCATAAAAGGTTCATTCAATGTAATTGTTTGACCATCAATCGTTACTTGTCTCTCCTCCATTACCTCTAGTAAGCTTGACTGTGTTCTTGGGGTGGCTCTGTTTATTTCATCTGCCAGCACAATATTTGCTAAAATAGGCCCTGGGCGTAATTCAAACTCTTGATGTTTTGGATTAAAAAACTGAATTCCTGTCACATCACTGGGTAGAACATCAGGAGTAAATTGAATTCTTGAAAAGGTCCCTCCAATTGTTGAAGAAAAGCTTTTAGCTAATGATGTTTTTCCAGTGCCTGGTACACTTTCAAGCAAAATATGACCATTAAATAGCAAAGAAATGGCCATTAATTCTACTTCCATATTCTTACCAATCATAACTTTTCCAATTTCACTTTTTAACTGATTCATTTTATTTACTATATCCATGTTATCCGCCACCCCAAATCCTATTATTGTTCTATATTTTATCAGAAATTTAAAATTTCTCTCAAAAAATCTTACTCTTGATACATCATCTTTCGTGTCTCCTTTGTATCCTCTATACCCACATGGATTTTTTTAGGTATTTTAAAAAGGAGTATAGCCAAAGTTGTTTTTTGTCGAATTTCCCCGGAAATATTGTTATCTAATCTTATTTTATTTGCTACTATTTCCTATTACTAGTAAAGCGCTTTTATTATTTAAAAAATGTTCACATTAACACCTTTACGAAATTGAAAAAGTAGTGCAAACTGATATTTATATAGAATTGTATAGTGGTTAGGTAAAGGAGTGTCTGATTTGAAAAAAGCTGAAGTGGGAAACGTCATTGAATTCCGAAATGGATTGCAAGGAACTGTTGAAAAAGTGAATGAAAACTCTGTAATCGTCGACCTAACATACATGGAAAATTTCCGTGATTTTGAACTAGATCAACGAACTGTTGTAAACCACAAAAACTATAGGATTATTAAAGAAAGCGCTTTTAAAAATTAATATGATAGTATAGGGATAAGCGGCCTTAAGGCTGCTTTTTGCTATTTCTATTATTTTTCACTTATACTTAGATTAATATAAATATTTTTGTTTCAAATTAGAAATTATAAAAGAAAGAAGTAAGATGAAGGGCCCCATCAAAGATGAGGCAAATCAGGAAAAGCTTACATTTTATTCCCGGTTTCTTTTGAAATCTCCTTTAGGGATTTCACTTTACCGTGCGGGTTTTGGTCCTGTTTTCTGACAGTCCATTCCCTTTCCTGTTCACTTTTAGATTTACTCACCATTCTTCCCCCCTTTCTTTTACCTTATTAGCTTTTTCAAGTTTTTAATTTCTAATCAAAAAATAATTCATTATCGTTTCAAAGGAGTATGAACAACAATGATTAAAACTGGAGTCCCTTTTAGGCTTATTATTGGAATCCTATTTGCCCATCTACTTATGTATTTTAGTTTCAATAACATGACCATCTTTTGGTATATATTTGCAGGTTCTATTTTACTTCTTATTATGTATACAATGTCTCAAGAGAAAGTTGATGATGAAGTACCCTTTTTCTCCTATTTTTCATTAGGAATACTATCTGGAATAATCCTTTATGTAATCTTTTGGTTATTTAACAAAGGTATCAATTTTTTCAATCTACCATTTAGTCAAAACATCTATCAACTCTATCACAATTATGCTCCTTCATTATTTTGGGAATATTTAGCACTCATCTTTGTAGCTGCACCTGGTGAGGAACTCTTTTGGCGTGGTTATATACAAAAGCAACTTTTAAAGAACTTCCAACCTACTAGTGCCATTATTCTAGGAGCCTTATTATATGCTTCAGCACAAATTTATTCTGGACAGTTTATCCTTGTTTTTGCCACGTTTATATGTGGAATTGTATGGGGCAGTTTATATCATTGGAAAAAGAGCATGCCAGTAGTAATTGTTTCGCACATCTTATTTGATATACTGTTATTTATTTTCTTACCTTTAAGATAATGTAAACTAATAACAAGGCATTCACCCATTTTTTAGGTGAATGCCTTGTTTTTTTACCTCAATTTATGATTGAATACTTACTTTTTTTCTATACTAGGAAGTGGTTTGATCCATAGTAGGATTAAAAACAATAGACTTACATAACCGAATAATGGATAAAGATAAGAAAGAAGACTTCCATAATGAATTAAGCTAATAAAGTAGGTGATAGCAAAAATAACGGATACAGATATAACTGGCGGAATTACGATGTACTGCCTAATTTGACGTTCAAGTCCATATACATCCCCAATAACAGAAGTGAAAATTTCTCCATAAATGACCAAAACATATGTCCAATGAAGCCCTGACGCTATTTTTTTCATAATGACAGCCATTGGAATTTCAAATCTTTCAAAATTCGGAAGCATGATGAGTGTAAAGTGGTTTGAAACTAAAATGATTGTTAATGCAGCTCCACCAATAATGCCTCCCCATTTGATGGTCCAATCATCGTCTATTTCTGTCGCAATTGGGACAAGTACTGCTTCTGCGAGTGCCAGGTTCAATGCTGTGTAAGAAAAAGGAGACAAGACTGTTTTCCAGCCATCACTAGCAAATGGAACAAATAAGAGCTGATGAAGAAAGTGGGGCATTTGTACTGAAAAAATCATTAACATTAGACTAAATGAAATCATGATTGGAACAACAAAGGTATTAACAGCAAAGATCCCTTTTGTACCTATTAACATAACAATAATGGATAAGAGAATTGTTAACCAAATACCTACATTTTTTGACAGCCCTAATTGTTCCTCAAATACAGCCCCTGCACCTGATAACATAACAGCACATACGCCAAGAAGCATGATTAACATCAATATATTAATTCCATTACCAATCCACTTTCCAAATAAATATTCATTAAATTCCTGATATGATTTTGCTTTTATACGTGCTGCCATTCTCATTAATTTAGATCCAACCAGGACTAGGAGGTATCCACTCATTAAAATGCTGATCAGTCCAAAGAATCCAAATCGCGAAAAAAATTCAACGATCTCCTTCCCTGTTGCAAAGCCTGCTCCAACCACTGTTCCTACGTAGACCGCTGCAATTTGGAATGCTGCTGCCCAATTCTTTTTCAAACCTATCGACCTCCTCCTTTCCAATATATTTACTTATGGGACAAACAATGACGAGCTTTTTAAAAAGTAGGCACTTTTAATGGCAAAAATTTCTACAGACAAAAATATTGAAAGTCAAAGAAGGTCAGAGTATACTGTTTTCATAAGGTCAAATATAGTCAAAGTCAGTTGACCAATTTAATCAGTTATGAGGAGGTTTTATTTATGTATTGCCAAATGTGTAAAGAGAACCCTGCAAATGTACAATTAAATGTGATGATTAACGGAACTAGACAAGAAGTAAAACTATGTCATGAATGTTTTAAAAAGGAGAAACAATCACTGGGAATTGGGATAAATTCAGGAATTGGTGGATTTTCAAGCCTTCCATTTGAAGAATTATTTTTTGGAAAAGGGGCTTTCTCAGATCAAAATAAACAAAAGCAGCCTGGATTTAATACTGGAAATAGTAATGGCTTTATTGACCAATTTGGCAAGAATTTAACCCAAATGGCAAAGACAGGCTTAATTGATCCTGTTATTGGTCGTGAAGAAGAAGTAAAACGGGTCATTGAAATTTTAAATCGTAGAAATAAAAATAACCCCGTCTTAATCGGAGAGCCTGGAGTAGGAAAAACTGCTATTGCTGAAGGCCTAGCCACGAAAATTGTGGAAGGACAAGTTCCAGCAAAATTACAAAATAAAGATGTTTATCTTTTAGATGTTGCTTCTCTCGTTTCAAATACAGGAATTCGAGGGCAATTTGAAGAAAGAATGAAGCAATTAATTTTGGAACTACAGGAGCGTAAAAATATTATTCTTTTCATTGACGAAATTCACCTTTTAGTAGGGGCAGGGTCTGCAGAGGGTTCAATGGATGCTGGAAATATTTTAAAACCATCGCTCGCACGTGGCGAATTACAGGTGGTAGGCGCAACAACATTAAAGGAATATCGCAAAATTGAAAAGGATGCAGCATTGGAACGTCGTTTTCAACCTGTACATGTACTTGAGCCTACAATTAATGAAGCAATCGAAATCTTAAAGGGTATTCAATCTAAATACGAAGGCTTTCATGATGTCCTCTATTCAGAGGATGCTATAAAAGCATGTGTACAATTATCCCATCGATATATTCAAGATCGTTTCTTACCAGATAAGGCTATAGACCTTCTTGATGAGGCGGGTTCTAAGATGAACCTTTCAACAGATTATAGAAATACTGGTGTAACGGAAGCACGCTTAAAAGAAATTTATTTAGAAAAAGAGAAGGCATTAAAGGAAGAGAATTATGAAAAGGCCGCTACCCTTCGTGATGAAGAAGGAAAGCTTGAAAAAGCACTTAATTCTGTTTCATCAGAAAAACCAGTTGTAGAGGTTTCCCTCATTCAAGAAATTATTGAACAAAAAACAGGAATCCCTGTAGGGAAGCTTCAACAAGATGAACAGCTAAAAATGAAGGAATTAGAAAAGAACCTAAATCAGAAAGTAATTGGACAAAAGAAAGCTGTTGAAAAAGTGGCAAAAGCTATAAGACGAAGCCGAGCAGGATTAAAATCTAAAAATCGTCCAATTGGTTCCTTCTTATTTGTCGGCCCAACTGGTGTAGGTAAAACAGAATTAACAAAGACACTTTCTGAAGAGTTATTTGGCTCTAAGGAAGCTATGATTCGTCTTGACATGAGTGAATACATGGAAAAGCATAGCATATCGAAATTAATCGGTTCACCACCAGGATATGTTGGCCATGACGAGGCAGGACAGCTAACTGAAAAAGTTCGCCACAATCCTTACAGCATCATCCTTTTAGATGAAATTGAAAAAGCTCACCCCGATGTTCAACATATGTTCTTGCAAATAATGGAGGATGGGCGTCTTACAGATAGTCAAGGAAGGACTGTAAGTTTTAAAGATACAGTGATTATTATGACAAGTAATGCTGGAATTGGAATAAAGCCAATCCATGTTGGTTTTGGAAACACAGATGCGGTGGAGGAAGCAAATCTTCTCGATTCACTTGGCGGTTTCTTTAAACCGGAATTCTTGAACCGTTTTGATAGTATCATCGAATTTAATGCATTAGAAAAAGATCATATTTTAAAAATAGTAGATTTAATGATTGAGGAATTGCAAAAAACATTAATAGAACAAGATATAGAATTAACAGTTACCTCTAATACTAAGGAGAAATTAGCTGAGCTAGGATACCATTCAGCATTTGGTGCACGTCCACTAAGAAGAATGATTCAAGAAAAATTAGAAGACCGAATTGCTGATTTTATTCTTGATATGCCTGAAATAAAAAAATTAAACGTTATAGTAGAAGACGAAGAAATAAAAGTGGTCTCTGAACAACTTTCAATCAGCTAAAAAAAAGGCAGGTCCAAATTGACGATGGACCTGCCTTTTCTTTGTTTAAGGATTTTTCAATCAAACTTTATTATTTTTTCATTCAAATATTTCTATTATAAGTTTTTATCGTCTACAGAATTTAACCAATTCTCTATAACACCTACAACAGATTCTACACATCCACCTTCAAAAGGTGAAATAAGATTAGCTGCTTCCACTAATTTAACAAATGACATACTTCCGCCTAGGTTGCATAGCTTCACATAATCTCTCCATGCTTCCTCATGATTTTCTCTTGAACGCTTCCAGAACTGGAACGCACAAATTTGAGCAAGAGTGTAGTCTATATAATAGAAAGGTGAATTATAAATATGTCCTTGACGCTGCCAGAATCCACCGTTTTCTAAGTATTCATTTCCATCATAATCCTTATGTGGGAGATATTTTTTCTCAATTTCACGCCATTTTAATTTTCGTTCTTTTGGTGAGGCCTCTGGATTCGCGTATACCCAGTGCTGAAACTCATCAACAGATACTCCATAAGGAAGGAATAATAACGCTCCGCTTAAATGGGCAAATTTATATTTATCTGTATCTTCCTTAAAGAAGAGCTCCATCCAAGGCCATGTGAAAAATTCCATACTCATTGAATGGATTTCACATGATTCAAAAGTTGGCCAATAATATTCCGGGATTTCAAAGGACCGGCTTGAATATACTTGGAAAGCGTGGCCAGCCTCATGTGTTAACACATCTATATCACCAGAAGTTCCATTAAAATTTGAGAAAATAAAAGGCGACTTATAGTCTTCAATATATGTACAGTAGCCTCCGCCTGCTTTGCCTTTTTTCGCAACTAAATCCATTAAATTCTTTTCGCGCATGAATCGGAAAAACTCACCAGTTTCAGTTGATAATTCTTCATACATTTTTTGACCGTTTTCAATAATCCATTCAGGGCTTCCCTTTGGTAAAGGATTTCCTGTCTGAAACTCAAAATTTTCATCATAATATTTTAATTGGTCAACACCAATTCGCTCTTCTTGACGTTTTTTAAGCTTGGTTGCAATTGGTACAATAAAATCTTTTACTTGATCTCGAAATTTCGCAACCATTTCAGCATTATAATCGGTTCTCATCATACGATAATAGCCTAATTCAACAAAATTCTTGTATCCTAATTCCTTTGCAATTTCCGTTCTAACCTTTACAAGTTCATCATAAATCCTATCAAATTCGTCTTCGTGCTCTGCAAAAAAAGCAAACTTTGCTTCACTCGCCTGTTTTCGGATGTTACGATCAATCGATTGCGTAAAAGGATCTAATTGAGCAAGGGTTCTTTCTTCACCTTGAAATTGGATTTTAGCGGATGCGACCAGTTTTGTATATTCCGTTGATAAACGATTTTCTTTTTGAAGTAATGGAATAATACTAGGTTTAAATGTATTTAGCTGACTCTCAGCCAATGCAAATAGCTGTCTGCCCCACTTTTCTTCTAATGTATTGCGAAATTTAGATTGAACAAGTGCCTGATAGTATTTTGTATTAAGCCCTTCTACTTCTGGTGCAATTTCATCCATATAATCTTGTTCTGTCTTGTAAAACTCATCATTTGTATCAATGGTATGGCGAATTTGACAAAGATTGAACATAGTCCCAAGATCATTACGAATTTTATTTATTTCATTCATTGCTTGACTTTGCTCATCTACAGTTTCTGCATTTTCAAAACGTTCCAATGCTGTTTTATATTTCTTCGTAACCTCTTCTAAATTAGGACGTTGATATGTATACTCTTCAAATTTCATTACTTCATCCCCTTTTATATAGAAATTCCAATTTTCTTTGCAATATATTCGGCAACTCTAATACAAATTCCTTTTTTACATTTGAATTACCCCCTTTTGAATCTTAATAATAAGCTGTTAGAACTACACTTTTTTTTGGAAAAAAAATACGGCTTTTAGCCGTATTAAAATTGCCCTGCAGGAATCCCACATTTTTTCAGTAAGTGAATCGCTTCTGATTTTTCTTCTTCCGAAAGTGTGGACATCAGTTGATCTATTTGTTTAGCATGTTCAGGGAAAATGGATTCAATAAACATTCTTCCTTCATCCGTGATTTGAGCATATGTTACTCTTCTATCCTTAGGGCAAGCAATTCTTTTAAGCAGATTTTTTTGCTCTAGCTTATCAACCACGTAAGTTATACTGCCACTTGCTAACAAAATTTTACCTCCAATTTGCTGCAATGGCTGATCTCCCTTATGATATAAAAGCTCAAGAACCGCAAATTCTGTCGGATTTAATCCATTTGTTTGAATTAATTTATTGACATGTTCATTAATTGCCTTATATGCTCTTGAAAGAACGATAAATAGTTTTAAAGATTGGGATATTGAATCATTAGACATTCAAATTCATCCTTTTAATTTTTTATAAAAGCCTTTATAATATCTCGATTTCAAAATTATTATAAAAAAATTATCAACGACTGTCAATTTTCCTAATTTTTACAATTTAATGAAATTTTATCAATCGTTTATCCAGTGGTATAATAGGCACTCAAATGAAGGTAATTTTGAGGTATACGTCATGAAAAAACACAAAAGTAATATTTTTTTATATCTTTCTATTGTGGTAGTGCCTATTATCCTTATTGGGTTATATTTTTTTTCTAATAGCATGAAAAATAGCGACTTAGAACGAAAAAAACAAGCTCTTTGGATAGCGACTATCCATGAGCAAAATTGGGACCAATTGATTGGACAAACAATGACTAGCTTAAGTATCCTTTCTATTTTAGTTCCAGAAAATTTAACAACGCCTAATAATATGAAAAATTTATTTGAACAGGTTCATAATAAAGATCCACGGTATGGTGGCTTATATTTACTAGACCCGAAAGGGAATGTAGTAGCTGGATCAGATGACTTATATCATCATTCAAACTTATCCCAAATTGATTATATTCATGAGGCAATTGATACAAAGGATAGTGTGATTTCCAATCATCAAGAGTCACTTCGTAATCAGAAAATAATTGGATTGGCAACACCCGTTTTTGATCAAAAACATTCATTAATAGGTTTTCTTATTGCACATTTACGTTTCGACTATATGCTGAACTTAATGGAGGAGCTTACCCCTGAAGCAAAGATTTGTGTAATGAACAGTCATAACCATATTATTATGAAAATGAATATTCGAGATTCGGAAATCTCCAATCGAAAACAATGGGTTACCAAACCTATTAATCGACTCCCGTGGAGTATAATGGTTAAATATCCGAACAGAAATATGTGGGCTTTTGAAAAAGACTTTGGCATACACCTACTTTTTTTGATAATTCTTACACATGTTTTCTTTCTTCTAATTAAATATCTTTTATTAAAAAAACAAGCTCAAGATGAAAGACGACAAATTGAGCAGCAAAAGCTTGAGTTAGTTGGTACATTAGCAGCAAGCACTGCTCACGAAATTCGAAATCCCCTAACCGGAATAAAAGGTTTATTGCAGCTTTTGGGTGAAAAATATCATTCTGAGGAGGATCACTTTTATTTTGAAGTGATCGATAAAGAGCTAAACAGGATTAATGAAATTGTTAGTGAATTCTTAATACTAGGAAAGCCTACTGCCCAAAGGATGGACGCCATTAATATTGGCGAAATTCTTCTTGAATTAAAGCCTTTGATTGAAACTGACGGAAATACACACAACTCGAGGTGTGTGTGGTATATTCCTCCCCAACCAGTAATAGTCGAATGTATCGAAGACCAAATGAAACAGGTCATTTTAAATTTAACAAAAAACGCATTTGAGGCTATTGAAATAGAAGGCATTGTTAAGATTAAACTATTTTATACTGCAGATACTTGTAATATTGAAATCACAGACAATGGAAAAGGGATGTCAAGGGAAGAAATTAATAAGATATTCTACCCTTTTTATACATCTAAGGACACAGGTACAGGTCTTGGACTTGTTGTATGTAAAAGAATTGTCACCTCAATTGGTGGACATATTCTTGTGTCTAGCGCTGAAGGTGTTGGAACTACCTTCACCATCGTTCTTCCATTAAAAGGAAAATAAACGAGTTCAATTCATGAACTCGTTTATTTTTATTATTCAACATTCCATCCCTTTACCGCTTGATCTGATGGAAGAAGGAACGAAATTAATCCAATTAAAGGTAATACACCTAAAACTGATATCATAGTTGGAAGGCCAATGCTATCTGCAATATACCCTAGCCCTACTGAACCGATTGCACCCATCCCAAAAGCAAGTCCAACGGTCAAGCCTGACATCATTCCTATTTTTTCAGGAACTAACTCCTGTGCATACACGACAGTAACTGAAAAACTTGTCATTAAAATAAATCCGGTAAGGATAAGAAAGATAAATGCAACGGCAGGAGGCATAAAAGGCGTTATAATGGAAAGCGGCAATGTGATAAGCATTGAAAAAGTAATAATTTTCTTTTTCCCAAAACGATCTGAGAGTGGGCCGCCAAAAAAAGTTCCAATTGCACCTGAAACTAAGAAGGCAAATAAAAATAGTTGGGACTCCCTAATACTTATTGCATATTTGTGCATCGCATAAAATGTATAATAATTCGTCATTCCTGAAATATACCATGATCTTGCAAAAATATATAATAGAATAAATAAAATGGCTTTCCTTATATCTTTCACATGTTTGTTTCCATCCGATTTGGAGGCAGTTATTTTTTTCACCATTCTAGGAGTTAATAATAATCTTTGGTTATACCAATTTGCAATATAGATTAAAAGGATTACAGCCATAGCCGCAACTATTGAAAACCAAGAAGCGCCTCTTTGTCCTAACGGGACAAGTATAAGAGCTGTAATAAGTGGTGCCAGTGCCTGTCCAGTGTTTCCACCTACTTGATAGATTGACTGAGCTAATCCTCTTTTTGTCCCAGCGGCCATATAGGCTACCCGTGACCCCTCAGGATGAAATACTGCAGAACCCAAACCGATAAAAATAACGGATAGAACAATCCAACTAAATCCAGGGGCAAAACCTAACCCGATAATTCCTATTAATGAAAACATTAGTCCAACAGGAAGTGCATATGGCATTGGTTTTTTATCCGTAACGACCCCAACAAGAGGCTGCATGACGGATGCTACCATATTAAGAGAAAAAGCAATGATTCCCAATTGGGTATAGGATAACTTCATTGACTTTGCCAAGATTGGAAACATAGCAGGAATCACAGCTTGAATGGCATCATTCAGCAAATGGCAAAGTCCAATAATAATTAGAATTTTAAAGATAGTTGCCTCTTTTTGATTGGCACTATTTGCTGCAATCGTGGCTTGTTGATTCATAAAGTTCTCCTTTTTACATTTTTCTATTCTATTTTACAAAATTTTAAAGGATTAAGAAATAATATATTTCTTGAAACGAAATAAAAATGGATGGGCCTTTAACCCATCCATTTTCTACTTGATTTCTTGGATTCGCTTGAATAGCTCTTCTTTCTCATCCTCAGATAACATTCTTTCTGCCATTGTAAATAATACATTTTCCTCTTTATAAAAATGCTGCGTTAAAATATCATAAGCATTCCTCACTAAATCACTTAACAATTTCTTTTCACCTCTTACATTTTTTTGTTTTAAGAATAGAAGGTACATTTCTAAAATGTTATGAGCCAAGTCACATCAAAGTTATAACAAAAAGTGAAAACGCTTCAAAATTTCGAAAAATTTTAACATATTTATTCAAAAAAGGTTTAAAAGTTTCATATAATAGAAATAGAACAATATAGAGAGGGGCACCGAATATGAGTTATCCTTTTTTACGCGACTTTTATCAAAAAGCACTTATCCCTATTGGTTTAAATGACCTAGCTCTTCTTAATGAATCTGATAAAGAAAAATATGATTTACCTCCTTTAACCACCCATTGGATGATTGTATTAGTAGGAGAGCTCGTTTCGGAAACTAAAGAATACTATCATTGGAGGGTTAATATCTATCCATCAGATTGTGAAGGTACATTTTCTTGGCCTGAAGCAATTTACTCATCTGAACTCATCGTCTCCTTTGACTGGGCTTTTGAATTAGCACGTAAATTTGAATCAATCACTATGAATGATCAACTTCTTTCATCAAATCTTCAATTAAAAATTAGCTAGAACCCCAAATAGATATTCTTCAAAAATCTATCCTTACTGCTTCACCTTTTTTTATCCCTAATTGTGAAAAAACATACACATAGTATTAAATAATTATTTACTTCTATACATATCCATAATTATTTGTTTAATAGTTACGCTCAATCGAGTAGGAGGGGGTGACTAACCCCCGACCTCTCACGCCACCGTACGTACGGTTCCGTATACGGCGGTTCCATTTATGTCTGACGCAGTTGTGAATATCTCTCATAAAGACTTTTCAGCCCTCGCATCTCCCAATA
>JAUZPL010000055.1 GCA_030705955.1 Bacillota bacterium
CCTATTGGGAGATGCGAGGGCTGAAAAGTCTTTATGAGAGATATTCACAACTGCGTCAGACATAAATGGAACCGCCGTATACGGAACCGTACGTACGGTGGCGTGAGAGGTCGGGGGTTAGTCACCCCCTCCTACTCGATTTACTTATCCATTTAAGTAAATTTTTGTTAAAATTAAAGGTATTGAAAAGTTTTTTAGGAAAGTGAAACTTTTTCTGCTATCGATTCGTACTATCGAATAGCCGCACTCTTTAGCGGAGGTATAGAGATGGATGAAATAATTAAAAAAAGAATTAGGCAGGTCCAAAAGGGAAATGTTAATGCATTTGGCGAAGTTGTGGAGATATACAAAAATAAAGTGTATCTTCTTTGTTATCGAATGCTTGGTAATTCCCATGAGGCAGAGGATATAGCACAAGAGGCCTTTATTCGTGCTTTTGTTAATATAAAAAGTTATAAACAAGAGTTTAAGTTTTCCACTTGGCTTTTTAGAATTGCAACAAATTTATGTATTGATCGACTGCGAAAAAAGAAACCAGACTTTTATCTAGACGCTGAAGTTGAAGGTACAGAAGGGTTAACCATGTATTCACAAGTTCCCTCGAATACCCAGCTTCCAGAAAATGAGCTGGAAAGTTTAGAATTGCAAGATACTGTTCAAAAAGGGATTCTTAATCTCCCTGAGAAATACCGTACCGTCATAATACTCAAATATATTGAAGACCTTTCGTTGAATGAAATAAGTGAGATTCTTGATATGCCGCTTGGGACAGTAAAGACGAGAATTCATCGTGGTCGAGAGGCTTTAAGAAAGCAGTTAAGCAATGTATGAGAATGAGGTGAGTAGAATTGAGTTGTCCTGAAGAGATGATAGAACTGATTCATGAATTTTTAGACGGAGAAATCGAACCAGGAAAAGAGATAATTTTAAGAAACCACCTTCAATGCTGCCAAGACTGTGAAAATCTATTTAATGAACTAAATACAGCAATAGCACTAATGAAAGGTAATTCAAATATAAAAGTGCCGGAATATTTCACTGAAAAAGTGATGGCTCAACTTCCAAAAGAAAAGAAAAATATACAGTTTCAGCACTGGTTACAAAGGCACCCTTTTTTAGCAGCTGCTTCTTTATTCCTCATTTTAATGATTGGTAGTGGAATTTCAACTTGGAATCAAAATAGGGAATTTTCAGTATCCAAACAAAAAAATCTTATTATAAAAAACCATACCGTCATTGTACCAAAGGGTAAAGTAGTAAGAGGGGACGTTATTGTTAAAAATGGCAATTTGAAAATTGAAGGAGAAGTACAAGGGGATGTTACGGTAATAAATGGGGAAAAATATATGGCCTCTGCAGGGCATGTCACAGGTGAAATAAAAGAAGTAAATGAGGTATATGACTGGATTTGGTACAATATGAAAAAAACAGGTAAGAATATCATAGGTAGTTTTGGAAATAAGTCAAGATAGTTTCTATAATCACTCCCATGGGTGATTTGTTTTTTTGATAAAATGTCTTCATAATTAGATTTGGTGAAAATTATGATATAATAAAAAGGTTACATGTAAAGATAAATTTAAGTAAACTAACGGAGGTATAACAATGCCGTTTGCAGATGTCGGATTCCTGAAATATTTATCAAGTGTTGTTGATATTCTCCTTGTATGGTACGTCATTTACAAATTGATGATGGTTATAAGAGGAACAAAGGCGGTTCAACTATTAAAAGGGATTTTTGTCATTCTTCTTGTAAGAGTTGTCAGTGAGTACCTGGGCTTAAGAACCTTAAGCTGGATGATGCAACAAGCTATAACTTGGGGATTTCTTGCAATTATTATTATTTTTCAGCCTGAGTTGCGAAGAGCCCTTGAGCAATTGGGAAGAGGGCGTTTTTTTTCGAGAAGTAGTACTCCAGATGATGAAGATCTGGAAAAAGCAGTTAACGCCATTGTAAAAGCAACTGATTATATGGCAAAGCGAAGAATTGGTGCCTTAATGTCAATAGAACGGGAAACGGGGATGAGTGATTACATAGAAACAGGGATCTCCTTGAATTCAAATATATCATCTGAACTGTTAATTAATATATTTATTCCTAATACACCGCTTCATGATGGTGCAGTTATTATTCAAAAAAGTAATGTCGCAGCTGCGGCCTGTTATTTACCCCTATCTGAAAGTCCATTTATTTCAAAAGAACTTGGCACTAGACACAGGGCAGCTCTCGGGATAAGTGAAGTAACAGATAGTATTACAGTAGTCGTTTCTGAAGAAACAGGCGGGATCTCATTAACAAGAAACGGTGAGCTTCACCGGGATTTAAATGTGGACGCATTTAGAGAATTACTTTCAAGTGAGCTTTCCGTAAAAGGTAAAGTAAAGCAGGCTTCTTCAGCACGCTGGAACTGGAGGGGGAAGAAAAATGGATAAACTGATGGATAATCCGTGGTTTATAAAAATTATTGCCTTACTATTAGCCTTCCTTCTTTATTCATCCGTTCCACAAACAAGTAATAAGTTGATAAATGTTCCTGGAAATCAAACAATCGCTACAATAACGGATGTTCCGGTAAAAGCCTATTATGATACAGACAACTTGGTTGTATTGGGAATTCCTAATACTGTTAAAGTGCAAGTTAAAGGTCCGGTTAGCCTTGTCCAGCCTGCTAAGGTTCTAAAGGACTTCGAAGTATATGTGGACCTAAAAAATGCTAAGATAGGGAACCAGAAAGTGAAGTTCCATATAAATAATTTATCTGATAAATTGAAGGCTGAAGTGGTGCCTGCAACTGTAAACGTATCTGTTCAGGAAAAGGTCACAAAGGAATTCAGAGTAAGTGCAGAATTTAACAATAACTTAATTGCGGATGGTTTTGCTGCAGGAACTCCAATTATTGAACCGGATAAAGTAAAAATTACGGGTGCAAAGGATGTTGTTGACCGTATAGGCTATGTGAAAGCAGCGGTGAATTTGAAACAGCCGCCAAACGCAACTATTACGAAATATGCACAAATACGTGTATTGGATAGAGATTTAAATAGATTAGATGTTCAAGTCGAGCCGGATACAGTAAAAGTAACTATACCAATTAAAAATACAAGTAAAACTGTTCCAATCAATATTATTCAAAAAGGAACTCCTCCTTCTGGTGTATCAATAGATTCTATTTCGCTTGATGCAAAAGAAGCAACTGTAGCTGGAAATGATACAGCTTTGAAGGCGACCGATCATGTGAGAGTTGAGGTGGATGTAAGTAATATTACAGATGACACAACTCAAACATTACCGGTAATTATTCCTAATGGAATTACAAAAGTAACACCGCAAATGGTTACGGCAACGATTAAAGTCAAAAAGGCTGGCCAAAAAACTGTTTCAAATCTACCAATAAAGACTAAAGGATTATCAAATCAATATAAAGTACAATTTAATGACCCGGCAAGTCAGATGGTAAATCTTCTAGTAACTGGTTCGACTGGTGCAGTTACTAGTATAGGCCCAAATGATTTTAGTCCTTATATTGATGTTTCAAATTTAACAGAGGGTGATTATGATTTAACTATCCAAATAGATGGCCCTTCAGATGTAAATTGGAAACCTGACAAATCCAATGCAAAAATAACAATAACTAAAAGTAATGTATAAATCACAGCAGTATACTCGAGGAATTGAAGGAGCGATTTTTTAAAATGGGTAAATATTTTGGGACAGATGGTGTTCGAGGTATAGCAAATAGTGAATTAACACCTGAATTTGCGTTTAAATTAGGGAGATTTGGCGGGTATGTATTAACAAAGGATAAAGACAGACCTAAGGTAATTATTGGGCGTGACACACGTATTTCAGGGCATATGCTTGAGGGAGCTTTGGTAGCTGGCTTGCTTTCTATTGGTGCTGAGGTTATGCGTTTAGGTGTGATTTCAACTCCAGGTGTAGCTTATCTAACAAAAGTAATGGGTGCGCAGGCGGGAGTCATGATATCTGCTTCCCATAACCCAGTTGCGGATAATGGAATTAAATTTTTTGGACCAGATGGATTTAAATTATCCGATGAACAAGAGTTAGAAATTGAAAAATTAATTGACTTACCGAATGATGAGCTTCCAAGACCTGTTGGAGGAGATTTAGGCCATGTCATGGATTATTTTGAAGGTGGCCAAAAATATCTTCAATTCTTAAAACAAACAGTTGATGAGGATTTCTCAGGAATTCATATTGCCCTTGATTGTGCACATGGTGCGACTTCCTCCCTTGCACCACATCTTTTTGCTGATCTTGACGCAGATTTGTCCACGATGGGTGCCTCTCCAAATGGGTTGAATATTAATGCAGGGGTAGGATCTACCCATCCAGAAGCCCTTGCTGCTTTTGTTAAGGAAAAGGGAGCTGATGTAGGACTTTCCTTTGATGGTGATGGAGATCGATTAATCGCGATAGATGAAAAAGGAAATATTGTTGATGGCGATCAAATTATGTATATCTGTGGTAAATATATGAAAGAGCATGGCCGCCTAAAACATAGTACCGTTGTTTCTACAGTTATGAGTAATCTTGGATTTTATAAGGGACTTGAAGCACATGGGATTCATAGTGCACAAACAGCTGTTGGGGACCGTTATGTTGTAGAAGAAATGAAAAAGAATGGCTATAATCTGGGCGGTGAGCAATCAGGACATATCATTTTCTTAGATTATAATACGACAGGTGATGGATTACTTACCGGACTTCAATTGGTCAATATTATGAAAGTGACCCATAAACCTTTATCTGAGCTTGCGAATGAAATGAAGAAATTCCCGCAAAAGCTTGTAAATGTGAAGGTTTCTGATAAATATCATGTAACAGATAATGAAAAGGTAAAAGCGGTTATAAATGAAGTTGAAAGAGAAATGGATGGAAATGGGCGTATTTTAGTTCGGCCTTCTGGAACAGAGCCACTTGTTCGTGTAATGGCAGAAGCACCTTCTGAAGAGCTTTGTCTAAATTATGTAAATCGAATTGTAGCTGTTGTTGAAGCAGAAATGGGATTAACGGAAGAATAATTAAATAAATGTATATAAGATATGCATGAAGGAACAATAAGCTTCCTTTATGCATATTTTTATTATATGGCAGATTATAATATGAAGGAATTTCAGCGCGGGAAATAGTTGACGAAACTAGTTTCCATACTGTAAGATTAATCTGCTCTAAAAAAGCAAATGTAAAAATAAGGAGGGTAGAGTGTAAGAAACCATAAAGCGCCTGAACTAATCTTTTGCGGTAAGATTAGTTGACGAGGAGGAGGACTATCGAAATTTCGGCGGATACCTCCCGGTCGAAACGCACGACCGTAATTTGCTCTTTAAAACGCAGGGGTAACCTTGTGAACAAAGAGAGGAAAATGCGCATACTAAATGTACGGGAAAACTTGAAAACAGAGATAAGGGGGCAAGTATGCCTCCAAAAGCTTGCTTGCCCCCTTAACAGGGAGGAAATAAAAAAATGTGTGGAATAGTCGGATATATCGGTAAAAATGATTCTAAAGAAATTCTACTAAAAGGCCTAGAAAAACTTGAATATAGAGGCTACGATTCTGCAGGTATTGCCGTTATGAACGAAAACGGGGTACATGTTTTTAAGGAAAAAGGACGCATTGCAGATCTTCGTACTATTGTTGATAAAAGTGTTATGGCCACAACCGGAATTGGCCATACACGCTGGGCAACACACGGAGTACCAAGTAAAGTAAATGCTCATCCCCATCAAAGCACTTCAGGTCGTTTTACACTTGTTCATAATGGCGTCATTGAGAACTATGACCTATTAAAACGTGAATATTTGAATGACGTTACATTTGTAAGTGAAACCGACACAGAAGTTATCATTCAATTAATTGAGAAGTTTGTAAATAATGGGGAATCAGTATTAGATGCTTTTCGCAATACTCTAAAGCTTCTAGTCGGTTCATATGCTATAGCCCTTTTAGATAATCAAGACCAAGGAACTATTTATGTAGCAAAAAATAAAAGTCCACTTCTTGTTGGAGTAGGTTCAGACTTTAATGTTGTGGCAAGTGATGCAATGGCCATGCTTCAAGTAACGGATCGTTATATAGAATTAATGGATAAAGAAATTGTGATTGTAACACAAGAAAAGGTTACGATTCAAAACTTAAACGGTGAGACTATTGACCGTGCACCATATACAGCTGAGTTGGACGCTAGCGATATTGAAAAAGGAACATACCCGCATTATATGTTGAAAGAGATTGATGAGCAGCCGCTTGTCATGAGGAAAATTATCCAAACCTACCAAAATGATCAGGGAGAACTAACGATTGAACCTGAAATAATTAAGGCAATGAACGAGTCAGACCGTATTTATATTATTGCGGCAGGGACCTCTTATCATGCTGGATTAGTGGGTAAACAACTTATTGAAAAAATTGCGCAAATTCCTGTTGAAGTACATGTTGCTAGTGAATTTAGCTATAATATGCCACTTTTATCTAAAAACCCACTATTTATCTTTATTTCACAAAGTGGGGAAACAGCTGACAGCCGTTCAGTGCTTGTACAGGTAAAAGAATTGGGCTACAAAGCATTAACGATTACAAATGTTCCTGGATCAACACTTTCTCGTGAAGCAGACTTTACATTATTGTTGCATGCTGGTCCTGAAATTGCCGTTGCTTCTACTAAAGCATATACTGCTCAAATTGCCGTTATGTCCATTCTTGCAGAAGTAACAGCAAAAAGTTGCAACATACCTGTTGAGTTTGATCTTATTCATGAACTTGGAATTATCGCAAATGCTATCGAGGCTTTATGTGATTCAAAAGAAATCATTGAGCAAATCTCTAAAGAATTTTTATCTGTAACACGTAACTGCTTCTTTATTGGCCGTGCAGTTGACTATTATGTAGGTCTAGAAGGAGCTTTAAAGCTAAAGGAAATTTCTTATATTCAAGCTGAAGGCTTTGCAGGTGGTGAATTAAAGCATGGTACAATCGCTTTAATTGAAGAAGGAACACCAGTTATCGCCCTTGCTACTCAAGAAAGTGTAAACCTAAGCATTCGTGGTAATGTGAAGGAAGTTGTAGCGCGCGGCGCAAATCCTTGCATTATTTCAATGAAGGGCTTAGAAATGGACGAAGACAGTTTCGTTATTCCGGAAGTACATGAATTATTAACACCACTTATCTCTGTCATACCATTACAATTAATCGCGTATTATGCGGCCCTACACCGTGGCTGTGACGTGGATAAACCACGTAACTTGGCAAAATCGGTGACAGTGGAATAAGGATTAAATTTAAAAATTTCAGTTGTTGAAAGACAAAAAAGTCGGGAACTGGACAAAAAAGTCGGGAACCGTACAAAAAAGTTGGGAACTGGACAAAAAAGTCAGGAACCGACTGAAGAATTGTCAATGAACAATTATGTGAAAAATGATCAGGTAAGACCCAATCCCATTTTAGGATTGGGTCTTTTTTATTAGGCTCTACCCTGAAATTAACTGTGGATAACTGTTAATTTCATTCATTAATGTGCAAATTTTTTTGCATGTATGTCTGTTAAACGTTTATGTTGATATTTGATTAAACGAACTGTTGTTCTATAATGATAATATAATTAAGGACAAAAGTGAGTGATTTCAAGTGGCATTAGTGGACATTATTACAGAATATGACGCAAGAGACTTGGTAAAAAACTCTTTCGAACGAAGTTGATCGGCGGTATTGAGTTTTTGAATCTCCTTTATGTTTCTGCTCGGACACCTCTTTAAAGATATAAAACTGTTCAACAAAATGGGTCAACGGATCTGGCGTACCAAAATCGATAATATTTAACAGAGCCTAATATAAAGAAAACTCACCTATGTGTCTAGGGTGAGTTTTCTTTCAGATAATTCGACATTTACTGATATAGTTAATATGGCTTATAATAGTATATATCCAATATTTACTATAAAGATTAGAAAATGGGGAGAAAACAATGGTTTTACTAAAAGATGATTCAAATGCTTTATCCACAATTAAAGGTAAGTTAGCAAGTATTGTTTCGGAGTTGAACGAAGTTGACAGTTCAAAAGCTGTTGAATTATGTGATTGGTATTTAGAAAAGGCTAAATATTTTAATAAACATTATAAAAAGGAAAGATTTCAAAAACTACCACAGGATATAAAAAGAGGGGATATTGTTTGGGTTCATATGGGAATCAATATTGGTGATGAATTCAGCGATCATTCTACGAAAGGTCATTTCGGTTTAGTTTGGGGACAACAAGGATTTATGTTTCATATAATTCCTTTAAGCAAACAAGGTGGTCCTAAATCAAATACATATATTGTGGACTTAGGGAAAATCCCTGGACTGCCTGATAATAATACTTTTGCTAAATTAGATAATATTAGAGCAGTTAGTATCAGAAGGATTAAACGAATTGCTGGTCAACCAGGTGGTAAAATCGATTTGAATACTGTCGATCCAACTTTGGTGACAAAAATTAATGATACAGTAAAAGATAAATTTGTTATTTAAAAAAGTGGACATATATCTATTGACATTGTATATTCAAAGGGTTATTATAATTATAAGATAAATGCGATGTGACGGTACTGGGTTACTGGTATTGTTCAGAAGTTCGATGTAAAAGGGTTTTTGCTTTTTAAGTTTAACTTAATAAAGTAGGAACCCTTTTCCCATTTCTTTTAGGAATATGAATTATTTATTAATAACATGCATATAATAATAGCGTAAATGCGATGTAATCTAACTGGGTTACTGGTTAGAGGTACGTTCAACAAGAGGAAGCCTTAGGGCTTCCTCTTCCTTTAGGATAAAACTTTTTTGTAAAGACCCTGGAAGAAAAAGGGCATTTAGGATACATCTTTTTTGTCAATTTCTAAATTAACGTTAGAATAATGTTTCTAATAAATAGTAGGATAGAACTTTTTTGTATTTGAACATCGGGTAAGACTCAATCCAATTTCGGGATTGAGTCTTTTTTATTAAAAATGTTTCCGTGATAAAAATTGAATGTGAGAATGTTTGTGTTTAACTCACATCAATCATTCCATCAGTGGGCAAAATAAAAAAAACCTATTAGCGAGGTTCTTTATGAAAAACAGCCTTTTAATATTGATTGCCTGCCTAACTTTTTTCTCTTATTCTCCCGTTCAAGCAGAAACCGTAACTAAAAATGATTTACAGTTACGTGAAGATTTAATTTTCATTATGCTTTATCCCTCAATTCAACAGGAATTGAAGAAGCAATATGGCGAAATTAAACAAAATTATTGTGGTAAAATACTCCAAATAAAGAAATTGCCAATAGGCACTTACTTATTTAATGTCACCGTGCAGGTAACAACATTTGAAGGTGCTCACGGTCCTCCCAATGATTTAGTGACGATAACTTTTAGTAATGAAAAATCCATCGAGTCGCAGGCTATTGATTTCAAAAGAAGAAGGTTAAAGCCAAATGAAAAAACTAAATGCTGACATCCTTTGTAAAAGGGTGTCTTTTTGCTGTTGTCCGTTACATAACATACGGGGAGTTAATGTGAAAGGACGAATTAATATAAAAAGAACAAAAGGACCAAAACTGGTCCTTTTAATATGTTTATGCCTTAATGTTATCTTTAAACAAAGCCCATTATTTAAACAATTTGCTAAAACGCTCCAAATTGTTAAGGTCCTCAATCATTTCATCATTGCTTGGTATCATTCGACCAATAGCGTAAGACTCATCATGTACGTAAGTGGATGTTTTTGTCATACCTTCAGTTACGAGTTGGACAATCTCATCCGAAAATTTAATTTTACTAAGTTTTTGTGTTTGAACACTTGGATTAAACCTTTCAACAACACCGTTTAACAACAATTCTTCTACGGCACGTTCCCACGATTCCCTAAGCAGCATATACCATGTTTTAACTTGCGGAAAATACATATCAGGATCTAACTGGCTTTCTAACTTTTTTAGCTTTGGCAGTTCATTTCTTAAGTATTTGATTCTTTTACTAGTTGAAAGGGTTATCCATGGCATTTCCGTTTTTGCAATCCCTGCCCTGTTACCATTTCTCCTTACAGAACAATAGGATGCGTTTACGTTTTGTAAATTAACATGTTTTTGCAAGGTATGTAGAAACACGATGTCGTGTGTAAAAATAATGACTTGCCGTTTTTTTGCTTCCTGAACTAACCGATGAGCAACATACTCTCTCCTGCTATGGTCTAAGGAGGAGACAGGATCATCAAGTATGATTCCTCCATTTGATGGAATAGAAGAGATTTCTGCAAGGAAGAAGGCTATTGATAATGCTTTTTGTTCACCTTCACTTAGGATTTCGTTAATGTTTATTTTTGAACTGGAATCCAAAGCGAGTTTTATCGTGGTTTTTCCCTTTACCCCTCTGCTATTTAGCTTGAATAGAATGTGTTCCCTTCTTAGCTGCTTTAGTTCATTTTCAATTTCGTCCTTAAACTTGTCGGTCAACAATGAACTGGATAATTCGTTATATTTTTTTGTCAATTTGGTAGTATCCAGAGATTTTATTGCTTTATCAATCTTATCAACTTCTTGGCGAATTTTTGCTAAGCGATATAAATCATCTATTCTTTTAAAGACCTTTTCTTTTGAAACTAATTCGTTCTGTTCTGCAAGTAATTCTGCTGAGTTGTCTTGTTGGGCTATTGTTTTTAAATGTTTCAATTCACTATTTTTTATCTCTAACCAATGTGCCATTTCTTTTAGTGGTGGTAGTTCTATTTCTGGAATATCATCCAAGGACAGGTGAATATCTGTCTCAGCATTTTGTAATAATGTACTAACTTTTATTGCTGATTGGATAAACAATTCCGCTTTCATATCCAATTCAGGAGAGTCATGATAAAAGAAAGTACGAACAGAGGGTTCTGCCACTTTTGTGAATGGTAAAGATTTTATTTTAGCTATTAAATCTTGTCTTTGAGAGTGTAACTGAGCTGTCTCTTGACTGATGCTGTCAGTGATAAATTCCTCAAAACGTGTTAATCGAAATTGAGATTCTTCCTTTAAGTCTTGTTGGCATAATAGGCATTTTGCTCCACCCTCGACGTATGGAAATGACTTTCCAGGATAAGCAATTTCATGATATTGTTTGGCGGTGTGCCATAGTTTTTTCCAAGGATCACTCCCAACACCAACTAAAGGTTGTTCTACAAATGCTTCACGAGTTAAAACTTCCAACGTTGCTTTCGAATCAAGGTATTGTTGATGTACCGTGACAAATTCTTTAACTTTTTCAAAAGATAATTCGTTAAGAATTTGTTGGAGATTGTTTTTTAAGTTTGTAATATCATTTATGTTCCTTTGAAGTTCCTGCATTAATTTAACAGGATTTGAATCTATAAGGACCTTTAAATCTTTTGTAATCTGATTAAGCCGCTCCAGATCTTTTACTGTAAAAATACAATTCTGTTGAATGTCCTTTTCTTTCGTTTTGTAAGAAATAGATTCAACAAAAGTTTTGGCTTTTGAAGAGGTGGTTAACTCATGGAATGAAGGAAGTGTTTCTAAAAGTTCATCTTTTAACTGTAATAAACCTTGTTTTATTGCAGTTTGATGCCGAGCAAGATCATCGAAGATTTTAAATTCAGTTGGAATAAATACAACCTCGTTTTCGGATTCTGCATAAACTCTCGCACAATCAGTGTCGAAAATACTGATGGATGTTAACTGCTGTTCAGGTGCGGTATTTACCACTCTATTAATAATGGTTTCTATGCCATTTTGCTGTAAATGAATGTCGGCTGTGCTTATTGACCCGCCTGATTTATAGATATTTGGATGAATCTTAGTTTTATCATCGACAGCTCGACAAGCCTGCTTTAACACCTTAGCATAACTAGATTTACCAGCGGAATTTTCACCGTACACAACCGTTAACCCATCAGGTAAAAATTCAAGACCATACTCTGGTTCGATGGCGGCAATATTATTGAAGTTTTTTAATGCAGTAATCTTGATGGTTTCTTTCGGATTTTTATTAGGGATCTGATTTTTTTCTAAAGGACTAATGGTTAAAATCCTCTCAGAAAAACCATTCTCATGAAGGATATTATTTATTACTTCATCTGTGTCTTTACTTTCCAGCATAGATTTTTGATATAGCCTTCTGATTAAATCATTTTGCCATTTAGGAAGTCCCGATGACCATTCCCAAATATGATCGTTAAATTCCATATATTTCCCTCCCTATGACAATAACTTAAACCATTCAACAAAAGAGAACAATATATTTTTGATATATGTAGAAAAATGACACAATTATCACTCTTAAAATTCAATCTTACAAGTATTTATTCTGAATAATCGGAAATTACTTTAAAAAGAGAGAAACAAGGGAGAGAGAAAATATGTATGTCGATAATGTTCGGAATACAATTAGCAGACTAGAACAGGATGAATATGAGGAATATTTAAAAAAGCTGCGGTCTATTTTAATGAGAAAGTACAGTAAAAATGTAAAACCATCTGAACTTAAGCAGCGAGTGGATGAATTTATTGGTGGGAAAGATCCTAAAATTGAATCGTTCGAAGCCTATTTAATAACTTTTGATGAACTATCAACAAATGGGGCTATGAATGCCTTACATAACAAAAAAGTGAAAATGCCAAAAACCTGGCGGCAATTACTCCTAAAGGTGACAGAGGATCGAACCCTTTCTCCCGATGTCATAAAACATTTAGAGGAAGAAGAAATCCTAATTGAAATAAAGGCATTGTTTTACTATTCTATTGAATATTGTAAAAGCGAAAACAAGGATAAGTTCTTTGAAAATCTACGTCATTTTAATGGCTTTTTAAAAATAGCACTCGATAAAAAATGATCTGTTAATAAAATAACAGGTCATTTTTTTGTAATTTTGGTGGTTTATAAATGACGTTTTTTGTTCATAATGATAGAAAAATGTCATTTGTAAATTACTGGAAAACAAATTTATTTCAAAAATATAATCAAAACTGAGATAAAAAAATCGTCAAAAAAATATTTTTTTTAATTATTTTTTCTCAAAAATATTTTTTTGTTAAAAATCGACACTAGAAAATTTTACAGCATGTAAGAAGTGAGCTTCCTGTTTATGATAGGAGCATGAATTTTCTTAGCAAAGGGGTGACAACTGTGTCAAAAAGGAAAACAGCATTAACTGAAAAGAAAATCCTTGAAATGGAAAAAGAAGGTCGTGGACAAGGTTCAGGAGAGGAGTATAAGCCGTGGATTATCATTCAGGATTTCCCTTCAAATGGACTAGCCACAAGAGGAAAAGGGTGGAAAACAAATCGTATCCATCAATTCCTATCTAAATTGGAACGGGATTTTTACTATGTGTTGGAATGGAACGATTCTGTGGTCGATATAAGAGAGCAGTATCCATTGTCCCGCGATGACACCTGGTACATCGCTAATGAAAAAGGGATTAAACACCCAACCGATCCAAAATCTCAAGTTCCTATTGTGATGACGACCGATTTCTTTATAACCCTAAAAGATTCCAAAGGTACAAGACACGTCGCTCGCACCGTTAAACCATCAAGCGATTTAGAAAACCAGCGAACGATAGAGAAATTCGAAATCGAGCGTGCCTATTGGGAAGACCGCGGAATTGACTGGGGGATTATTACGGAAAAAGAAATCCCGAAGGATATGGTGGAAAATGTGGAATGGCTGCATCTTTCCTTTTTTGAAATTGAGGATCTGCCTGCCTCCACACTTAACACTTATGCCCAGCAAATGAAATCTTTTATTAAAAAACATAAAACCTCTATTATCGAAATGGTGACAGAATTTGATCAAACCTTCCAGTTGGAAAATGGAATGGGGCTTGAAATCCTCAAGCATTTAATTGCTCGAAAAGAAGTCCCTGTGGATTTAACCAAGAAGATTTTCACACATCTTTGGGTGGAAGATGTGTTCAAACTTGACTCTATTTAAGAAAGAAGGAATTGAATGTTTGTAATCAATGATATTATTAGCATCGAAGAAGTCGGTGGCAAGAAACGATTAGAAAGAATTATTTGGATAGATGATGGAAACATCATCTGTTATACCATCGATATGGAAAAGGAAAGCACACTTCCTATCAAACGTAAGATTTCTGATTTACAGCAAATGCATGATGAACAATTACTGTCTTTAATGGATAGCGATCCTTATGGTTTTATTTATCAGAAAGAGGAACAGCTTTCTGATAAAAGTAAGGAATTGCGGGATGAACGATGGGAATGCATCAAAGATATTGTTTTACAGGAACCATACATCTACGAAGCTGACAAAAGAGGTTCTCTCATTAGAGACGCAATGGTGAAGACGGGCAAAACCAAGCGTTTGCTCTATAAATATCTGACCCAATATTGGCAAAGAGGGAAAGTCAAAAACGCTTTGCTTCCTGATTATAAAGATTCTGGCGGCAAAGGAAAAGAAAAGACATTTACAGGCAAGAAGAACGGGAGAAAACGGAAGTTCGAAAAACGCTTCGGAGAAGGAATTATCATTACCAATGAAATAAAGCGGATTTTTGAGGTCAGTGTAAAGAGGTTTTATCATACTACCAAAAAAAATCCACTCGCTACCACCTATAACTTGATGCTCCAAACGCACTTTGTGGCAGATTATCGGTATGAAAATGGTGTGAAAAAACCTATTCTCCATGAAAAAGATAAACTCCCGACTTTAAGGCAATTTAAATTTTGGTATGAAAAAACCTATAAAGCCGAAGAAAAATTGCGTAAGAGAAAAGGTAACCGAAAATACGAGTTAGAAAATCGGGCGGTTTTGGGAACATCAGTAGGTGATTTATACGGTCCTGGAACCAAGTATCAAATTGATGCGACGGTTGCCGATGTGTATCTTGTTAGCAGCTTCAATCGAAATTGGATTATCGGTCGCCCTGTCATTTATGTGGTAATCGATGTATTCAGCAGAATGGTTGTAGGTATTTATGTAGGACTGGAAGGTCCATCGTGGTTTGGAGCAATGATGGCGTTAGCGAATACCGCTAGTGATAAAGTTTCGTATTGCAAACAATACGGGATCGATATAACAAAAGAAGAGTGGGGTTGTCATTACCTTCCTCAGACCCTTTTAGCCGACCGAGGAGAACTGGAAGGTTACAACGTGGAGCGGCTAATCAACGCTTTTCATATGAAAGTAGAAAATACACCACCATATCGTGCTGATTGGAAAGGGATTGTAGAACAGCACTTTCGAGTTATCAATACAAAAGTGAAGCCATTTTTACCTGGAACAGTGGATACAGATGTCAGGGTAAGAGGTGACAGGGATTATCGATTGGATGCCACGTTAACCTTGGAGGAGTTTACAAGTATCATCATTAAATGTGTACTTCATCACAACAATCATCACTGGTTAAAAAATTATAATCAGGATGAAATGATGATTGAGGATGAAGTTTCCCTCATCCCGCGTGAATTATGGAATTGGGGGATAAAAAATCGCTCAGGTAAACTTCGTTCTTATTCTGAGGATATTGTAAAACTTCATCTCCTTCCGACCGCCAACGCAAGGGTAACGGAAAATGGGCTTGTTTTTAAAAAGATGCGATTCAGCAGTGAAACGGCATTAAAAGAAAATTGGTTTGGAGAGGCAAGAGAAAAGAGCTGGAAAATCCCGATTTGCTACGATCCACGGGATATGTCACACATTTATCTGCCAGGTGATGACGGCAGAAGTTATGAAGTGGCAACTTTGCTTGACCATCAAAAGAAGTACAGCGGCAAAACAATGGAAGAAGTCGAGTATTACTTTGCTTACGAATTGTTTAAAAAACAATCTTTTGAACATGAAGAGCTGCAACAAAATGTGGATTTAACAAGCGACATTGAACACATCGCTCAAAAGGCGAAGAAGTCTCTGGATAAAGAAAAAGTGGAAATGAGCAACAATCAAAAGGTGAAAGGGATTCGTGAAAATCGCTCAGTGGAAAAAGAAGCAAGGCGGAAAGAAGAAGCCTTTTTACTGGCTGATTTACAACCGTTCACTCAACCGATTGAAGAGAAAGTTGTTGTTGAAGAAACAACATCTACACAAGTGAGTTCAAAGTTACAGTTATTACGTCAAAAACAGAAGGAGAAGTTGAATCGTGCAAGGGTTAGCAGCAAGTGAATCACAGATACTGCATGGTGAAGAAATGGTCGATGCCATTTATAGCGATCAAATTGTTCAAGATTATGAATCCAATCCTTTAATTGAAGCTCTTCCTCCTATCTTTACGGAGGATGATGTGATTGAGCATTTGTCGGTTATACCTTCTTATGACGAAAAGGAACGATCCTTAAATGCTAACTATCGGTTTCATTGCGTGCAACGATTATTTCAATACTTTCAGCCATTTGAAAAGCATCTGGATTTGGAGCAACGAATTTCAAGAGCCATTCGACAAGGGTATTTGCACCGAAATCCGATGAAAAGAGAAGAAGTCATGAGGGTTCACGAGAGCTATAAGGCGATAAAAGAAGGGAAGTTTTTAAAAACCTACCAAACAGAAGCCAAAAGAACAGCGGCTGGTTTTACGATTATTGGTCTTTCAGGGATTGGGAAATCGACTGCCATTGAAAGGGTACTATCCTTTTATCCGCAACTGATTAAACATCAGGAATACAAAGGAAAACTATTTCAATTTACACAAATTAGCTGGCTAAAACTCGATTGTCCCTTTGATGGTTCCCTAAAAGGATTATGTATGAGCTTTTTTTCTGAACTCGATCGTTTGCTAGGTTCTAATTATCTAAATAAATTCGGAGCACAAAAAAATACACTTGATTTAATGATGCAACGGATGAATCACCTAGCAAGCCGTCACGGAATTGGTCTTCTTATCATTGATGAAATACAGCATTTGAGCCTTAGCAAAAGCGGCGGTTCTGAAAAGATGCTGAACTTCTTCGTCACACTCGTAAATACCATCGGAATACCCGTTTTAATGGTCGGAACCAATAAAGCCATTTCCATTTTGCAAAGCGAATTCCGTCAGGCGAGACGTGGTAGCGGTCAAGGCGATATGGTGTGGTCGCAAATGCCAAAAGATGAATCTTGGGATTTATTTGTAGAAGGTATGTGGGAATATCAATGGACTGCTCACTATACGGAATTAACAAGTGAATTAAGCGAACTTCTTTATGAAGAAAGTCAGGGAATTCTCGATATTGCCGTCAAACTCTTTATGCTTTCGCAAGTACGAGCGATTGCAACAGGAGAAGAAAAAATAACGAAACAAATCATGAAACAAGTGGCTAAGGACAGTTTGCGACTGGTTAAACCGATGCTGGATGCATTGCGGTCATGCATTCCGACTGAAATTGCCAAATACGAAGATATTCGTCCGATTGATATGGATGAGGAAATCGAGAAATACAAAGCCTCCATTGATTTTCAGGATAAGATTCGTATTCAAAAGAAAATACAACAACAAAAACGTCAGAAAAAAGAGCAGTCTCTACTAGAAGAAGTGACGCTGCAACTATTAGCCATGGATTTTGACCCAAAACAAGTGGAAAGTGCGGTCAAGAATGTATTCAAAAAATTAGGCGAGGATATTGAAAAATCAACGGTGCTGAAGGAAGCAGTCAAACTCTTGATTGAAAAGGATGACAAAAAGGCTGAAATCAAAGCCAAGAAAAAGAAAATCGATAAAACAAATGAAAATTACTTGGGACGATTAATGCAAGAAGCACGACAAAAGAAGAAATCCGTCTATGAGTATTTTCTGGATAAAGGCATTATTAAATCACCATTAGATGAAATCTGGGAGGAAGATGAAAATGCTGCACTGGTTTCCCACGCCGTATCCTGATGAATTGTTATATAGCGTTTTAGCACGTTATCATGTATGGTCTGGAAATACGAGTCCCAAAATGACGGTAGAAGAACTGTTCGGAAAACGGACAGTTCGTTCCGTTTGGGATTTGCCCGCCAATTTAAATGCTTTACTTAGCCAATTGGGTTCTTATTGGGATGCCGATCAATTGATTAATAATCATACGATGTATCCTTACTATGCCGCTTTTTTGCTTCCGAAACAGGCAAAGCAAGTGAAAAAGTCCATGCTGGATAGCAAAGGAAGCACGATTCACACGCGTATTGGGGTTTCCGCAAGTAATGTGAAATTAAAAACCAACCTTTGGGTATGCAGTGATTGTATTAATGAGGACATGGACACATATGGTGAAACGTATTGGCGGCGAGTTCATCAGGCTCCAGGTGTTTTTATATGTCCTAAACATGAAACTGTATTGGAAGAAACGAATGTATCTGTAAAAGCACAGAACCAGCATGAATTTATTGTTGCGACTCCAGATGTTGAAAGAATAGAGGTTAATCTAGATGGATTGAACAAAGATGAGGTTCAGCTCTTAATAAAGGTTGCAAAAGCAACCGAATCTCTTTTAACTAATACCCATCTTCAAGCGACGGATAACTCGCTCCGCGAAAAATATCTAACCATTTTAAAACAGAAAGGGTATGCGAGCCTCAACGGATTTTTAAAACGGGAAAGATTATACCAGGGTTTCGGTTCAACACTCTCCGACCGCTGTTTGGAGTTGTTGCAGTCACAAGTTTATTTTGAAGAATCCGACTGGTTAACGATGATCTTTCAAAAACACCGCAAGTCCTTTCATCCAATTCGTCATCTTTTAGTGATGCTGTTTTTGGATACCAATTTAAATCATCTGTTTGGTAAAAAGGAGTATCTTCCATTTGGAAAAGGTCCATGGGTTTGTCTTAATCTAGCGTGTCCCCATCATCATAAGCCAGTAGTAACAGAATTAACGATAACCACTTGCTATGATACAAGGAAACCAGTTGGAACATTCCGTTGTGTTTGCGGTTTTGTTTTTTCGAGGAGAGGACCTGATCAAAACAGAGAAGACAAGTATCGTGTCGGCACAATAAAAGAATATGGTCACGTTTGGAAGGCAAAACTGACTCAATTGGTGAATGAAGGGAATTCTCTTACTGAAATCTCAAGAGAATTACAGGCAGACCGAGCAACGATCAAAAAATACGCTGCGGAGCTGGAATTGAGTGTTTCGTGGAAATTGCCCAAAGTTGAAAAAATAAATGTAAATGTGATTTTGGAGGATTTCGAAACACAATTAACAGAAAGAAAAATCAAATGGCTTGAACTTCAAGAGGAATACCCTGAAAAGTCCAAAACGGAATTACGGAAGATGGTTCCTGATGTGTATGCCTACTTGTATCGGAATGATCGTGATTGGCTTAACGATAATTCTCCTGTAAAGAAAAGGATTCAAACTCCGAATCAACGGGTCGATTGGGAGAATCGGGATAAAGAATTGTTGAAACAAGTGAAGAAAGTGGTTCAAACTTGGGATAAGGAAGTTGAAAAGCCAACAAAAATAACGATCACTTCCATAGGGAAGAAAATAAATGAGTTATCGTTATTACAGAAAAAAGCTGATAAACTCCCAAAAACAATAGCTTATATTGATAAGGTGTCGGAGGATACAGTAGATTTTCAAAAGAGGCGGGTTGAATTTACTCTTGAAAAGCTCAAAAAAGAAAATGAGCCGATTCTTGAGTGGAAAGTTTACAAAAAGGCAGGACTTCGACCGACCGTTTCTAATGAAGTCAAAAGATTGATCACGTTGAGGACCACTGAATATGAAACCATAAAACAGTAATGAGAGGGACTTCATATTGGAGTCCCATGATTATTCTTTTTACTAAGATGGCAGTTTGATTAGTTGTAATATTACTGCAATAAATGTAACAATTAACAAGAAAAATAAAAATGGCTCACCTTTAATAAGGACCATACTAGAATATATAGCCGTTTTTTTAAAAGGTCAGTATCCTACTATTAAACGGCATAATAAATAGAAATTTGATGTGTTAAGATGTGCCAGCGGGCTAAATCCGATTTGATTTAAAGATTAGTTTCTTCTTAAATATAATATGTTTTTAATATTCTCTTAACAAGGATTAATGTAAAATTTGGTAAAATTAAATTGAGCAATCATTAATTGTGAAGAAGGGGAAAATTTTGAGAGAAACTATTTATAATTACGAGGATTTATTAGAAATGTTGGATTCGTTATTACGTGAACCAACAGAGTTTTGGGATAATTTTTATTCCAATCGTGAAAAGGATGTTCCTTTTTTCGCTAACTGTCCTGATGAAAATCTAGTTAATTATTTCGATAAAAATCTATTAAAGCCAGGTAAAGTTCTTGAACTTGGCTGTGGTCCTGGACGAAATGCCATTTATTTCGCTGAAAAAGGTTGCGAAGTTGATGCTGTTGATCTATCACAAGAGTCGCTTAATTGGGGAAAAGAGCGGGCAATTGAAAAGAATGTAAATGTAAACTTCATTCAAGAGAATATTTTTGAGTTAGATATTGAAGAAGGTTCTTATGACATTGTTTATGACTCAGGGTGTTTCCATCATATTGCTCCTCACCGAAGAATGAGTTATTTAAATTTAGTACAAAAGGCGTTAAAGCCTAACGGCATTTTTGCAATTACTTGTTTTGTACAAGGCGGGGAAATAGGCGGATCAGAAATCTCTGATTGGGAGGTTTATAGATTGCGGAGTCTAAAAGGCGGATTGGGTTATACTGAGGAGAAATTAAGGTCTATCTTTAAAGATTTCAAGGAAATCGAAATAAGAATAATGAAGGATATAGAACAGCCAAATGATGTGTTTGGTGTATCTGGTTTGTTGACAGCTTTATTCCAAAAATATTAAAAATCATTTTTGTCTTCAACTGTTGGGATAATTATATGTTGTAAAGACCACTATTAAAGTGGTCTTTCGTTTGTAATGGCAAAATAACAAAAAAGATTTTATTCTAGTTCCCGACTTTTTTGTACATCAGAAAAAAACATGGTTCCCGACTTTTATTTTTAAGATTGGTAAGTTTGAACATAAGAATGCGGGTTTCAAGAATTCATAGTTCCCGACTTTTTTGTATTAAAACATCAGTTGTATATGTAAAAACAAAATAATGTGTGCAGAATGATAAAAAAGACTGCATAAGAAGAAAAAAGTATGCACAAAGCCTCGTGGGTGTATCCAGTATATGGATGTGTCCTGCGGGGCTTTTTAAGTGGAACAGTGTTCACACCTAGTCTTATTGCAAGGCGCAAGATTCCCCCTGTGAGGTGGGTAATTCCTTCTTATATCTCTTTAAGGGGTACAATGTAGCCACCAGATCAAGGGGGGAAGCCGCACGTCTTCTAATATGTAACAAGCCCCAAGGAAGTGCCTCGCCCATAAAAAAATAAATAAATATATAAATATATAAATAATTAGGTATAGGTCACGTGGTAAGTATGGGGACGGTGGTGATACAGGGGATACCGTAAGGTATAAGAGTGTGCTTCATCTATTAAGGTAAACCCCCGTCCGGCAACGTGTAACAAGCCCCAAGCAGAGTTCTCGCCACCTAAAAATAAATATATATAAATAATTAGGTATGGGGGATGGCGGTGGTAAAGGGGAAGCCGTTAGGTATAGTAGTGTGCAACATCTTTTAAGGGAAGCGCACGTCACGAAACGTGTGATCCGCCCCAGACTTTAGCACACGCCCATAAAGAAATAATTAAAAATAAAAATAAATAATTATGTATAGGTACGTGGTGAGTATGGGATTGACGGTGGTAAAGGAGAAACCGTAAGGTACTATGAATAAGGCCGATTGATTAGACTATCTAGTAGGAAAGGTATCTTCGATACCCCCTTTATTGGCAAGGTGCGAATATCATTACTGAAATACCTATACTAGCACCTATCCATCGTATAAATCAGTGCACCCCATCCCCACATATTGAAAGACTCCTCCATACTCAGCATATACTCTACCCACTAAATGGCTTCTCTTAATCAATAGCCCAATACATAATTCCACTAATATCGTCAATTCCAGCAAATATAAACAGTTGCATAGATACCCCTTCCGAAGGCATGAATCGGATATGGAACAGGAGGCACCGTAAGGTGCCTTTGTTAGTTTTAGGCCACTCAATTCATTTGGTGTTCGTCTCTGCATCACTAAGCAAACTTTATTCTCATCTTATTAATTTTCTGTGTTCATTTTTGGCTAAAAGTGAGCAAATCTTTGAGCAAACTTTATTCTCAAAGAATAATTGGGAAAATGCCATTGAAGTCAGATGTATCAAGGGGTTTATCCAATAACCTATTTCTGCAAACTTTATTCTCATTTAACAGTATAGGTAAAAAAAAGTCGGAAACGTACAAAAAAGGTTGGAAATAGTAAAATTAAATTGAAAACGGTAAAAAATAGTTGGAAACTGTTTATAAGTGTACAAAAAAAATCAAGTTATTGGTTTAAAACAAAGTTTAAGTTTATAAAAAAGTTTGATCAAAAATCCTGCATGAAATGCAGGATTTTTCTTATACAACAATCGGGCCAGATTGTGGAGGAAAGAAGGAAATTATTTGGCTCTCCTGGAAATTGTAATATATGCAGTTAAATTCATTTTGGAGGGATGGACATGAACCAAAACAACACAACAGACCATGGATCGTCTTGATGAGCAGCAGGCAGGTATGTCCTAAAAGTAAGAGGCCAGCCTCGAATTGATGCACCCGGTAACAGCTCGCTATAAAACGAAAGTTCCTTTATCTAAACAGGATTTATTTAAAATAAGCAAAAAAAATATATTGTAGTTAACTTTAATTAAGCCAAATAAAATATGAGGGTTTCAGGTGAAAAATGAAAACATATAAGTTTATTAAAGACTACAAAAACAACAATATCTATCGGTTATCATTTAACAAGCTAGCTAAAAAGACATTTGGTATTGATTTTGAAGAGTGGTATCAACAGGGCTTTTGGAATGATAACTATATATGCTACAGCTATGTTAATAATAATGAAGTAATTTCTAATGTTTCGCTCAATACAATGGAACTGATCATTGATGGGAAAATACAGAAGGCTATCCAGATTGGAACGGTAATGACTGATCCTGAATATAGAAGGCAAGGATTAGCATACCAGCTGTTAAGTAAAGTACTTGTAGATTATGACCATCTATATGATTTATATTTTTTAGCAGCTGATGCTGAGGCAGTTCCTCTTTATCAAAAATGTGGCTTTACGTCCAATGATGAGAATCAATATGTTATTGATCTAAAAGGATACCAGCTTATCGATGAACCGTTAGAAAAATGCATTGTACCACCAAATATGATACTAGAAATTAAAAAACAATCTCAACCTCTCTCAAATATTTTATCTTCGCGAGGCGCTGAGCATGTTCTAATGTTCTACTATACATTAGGTTTTAGGGACTTAGTCCATCGACCACAAGATGATGTTTATACTATTTTTAAAATTGAGGGAGATCAGCTGCATCTATATGACATAATGTCACCAAGGAAAGTAAATTTACAGGAACTTGTTGAGTTAATCACTCCGAAGAAAGTGAAAACAGTAGTCTGTCACTTTACACCTGATCAATCTATTAAAAATCTAAAAGTAGCAGTAGATACATCTAGCAATTGGATGATCCGGACAAGCACTAACAAAGGCTTTCCCACACTCGCCCGATTTCCTAGGATATCACAAACATAAAACGATTTAAGTAGACATAACCTCAATTTGATTTGTCATGGGGAATCGTACCACAAGTAAGGTAATTCAATCTTCAACAAACAGGCGCAATTCTGCAACAAGAATTGTGCTTTTTTTGTTAAGGGCGAGCTTGCTTAACAACCAACCAAATCATTTGCACCCTTTGAGAATTTCCAGTGCATATTTTTCCCCTTGAAAAAGAATATAAGGAAAATTTTATGATATCGTTAAGTAGATTATTTATTAAAAAAGGTATGAGGAGAATAATAATTATGGAAAATACAGCATTAATAGTTATTGACTTGCAAATAGGTGTTCAGCCTGAAAATGTTCCACTTTATAACTTAGCGTATGTAGTAGACGGGGTTAATCAAAGAATTCGTTTATTTAGAGAAAGCAATAATCCTATAATTTTTGTTCAACATAATGATAGTGATCTAGTTCTTAATTCTCCAAAGTGGCAACTATTTCCGGAACTGGATTCTAAGGATACAGATATTTATATCAACAAAACACATGCAAACTCATTTTTCAAGACTGATTTAAATGATCAACTAAGGAAATTAAATAAACTTGAAATTTGTGGCGCACAAACTGAATATTGTGTAGATACGACTATTAGAATGGCTCATGGATTAGGATATAAATTATTTATGAAAAAAGGGTTAACTACCACGCTTAACAGCAATCTTCTAGGAGCCAAAACAATCATTGAGCATCATGAGAATCTCTGGAATAATCGATTTTTAACCTTTTTATAATAGGTGGGCACTCTAGCTAATGAGTGCCTATTTTCAATAAGTATAGATTGAGGGATCTTCAGCAATAGGGCGCAATTCTGTAGCAAGAATTGTGTTTTTATTTTTGTTAAGGGCCAGATTGTTTAGTAACATATCGATTTTATTCAGAATATTTTTGAAAATTATTTAATAAATGTTAGAAAAAATGTAAAATTATTGTCAGGATAGGTTAGGAGAGATTAGGAAAATGGATAAGAGATTTAGGGACTTTTTAATTGACTTTAATATGTTTAAGAACAAACATCTATGGAGTGGTTGTTTTCGTGATAACAGTAATTGCAGTCAAAAAGTAATCAAAGCTCATTCAATACAAAATAACAAAATACTTAACAAAATTTCAGAAAATGGTGAAGTTCTAATGTTTGGTGCGGTTGGCGGGAATGAATTTGGAATTACAACTGAGCTTCAAGAGCAAGGCCGTAAAAAAGCCACTACTTTCACTGGATTTTGCGGTCATCACGATCATAGCATATTTAGACCCATTGAAGACTATGATTACATACCAGGAAATACTGAGCAGGAATTTTTATATACTTATAGGGCAACAGCTAAAGAATATCATTCGAAGAAATCTGTTACAAATATGTATAGGACCCTTTTGGATTTGTTAGATAAAGGCAGTTATTCAGAAATAAGCAAAGTTTTCGAGGCTAATGCACCATCGGAAGAGCATATAGGCTTTATGGGAGATATGTTTTCTGGAGCATTGTTTGGTTCGGATGATGCGGAAAAAAGGTTAGAAAGATATCGCCAAAAATTAAACTCGGACTTAGATAATAGGTTTTATGACGATATTATTACAAATGTAATTGTTCTTGAAGAAGAATACCACATTGCAGTTTCGTCTATGATTTTCTTAGAAGAGAGCTTAAGTGGGATAAAAATAAATGATTTAGGAGATTTTAATATTTCTTTAGCGCCTTTATTTATAACTGTTTTTCCTCAAAACGGACAGACATTTATATTACTAAGCGACTTTAAAAGAAATGATAGACGTTATCGATTTATAAAGGAAGATTTACTCAAGAGGGACACTAAGGAAATAAAAATGATTTTGTCCAACATTATTCTTTCTTATATAGAAAATCTTGTTGTATCACCAATCCGTTGGAAAGCTACAGAAATATCAACAAGAAATGCAATAACAAAACTATTTGATGAGACCACACAAGAAGTAGATAAACCACTAATAATTGATCACAATTTAGATTTATTTTTGTGATAAAGAGCAGATAGATTAACAAGAAAGATAATTGGATGCTTTTCTAATAACATCTTCCGCAATCGGGCGCTTAAATGAAGTAACGGAAAAGCCCATTTTTCTTATTTTAACTTGCAGAGAAGTTGGATTTTTTAATTTGGAATTTCTTTAACTTTGAAATTTTTCATTTTCCTGGAGAATCCTCAATAAGAAAATGCTAAAAACTCTTTATCAATAATATTGCAAATGTTAAAATGTAAAAAAAAGGGAGGGGTTCTGTGCTATTAGGCAAGTTAATTGGAAGAGGTAATACTGCTGAAGTATATGAATTAACAGTTAAAAATGAAAGAGTAATAAAGCTATTTTATGAAAGGATACCATTGGAATATATCAAAAAAGAATTTGAAACAAGCATAATAATAAATCAGCTTGGTATTCCATCTCCTACTGTAGAAGAATTTTTTAAATTGGATAAAAAGTGGGGTATCGTATATGAAAAAATAGTCGGTAGAAGCTTTACTCAAGTCGTATCTTCCCAGCCCTTCTTATTAAAGAAAAATGCTTTGCTTTTTGCTGAATTACAAGCATCATTTCACGGAAGAACC
>JAUZPL010000056.1 GCA_030705955.1 Bacillota bacterium
ATCAGGACTACATCGTGAAAAAAGGGGTCGATGCGCATGCCTTGAAGGAAAAAATGCTTGATCTTTTGGATGCGCGCGGAGCGATTTATCCAGCGGAGCATAATGTCGGTCATCTCTATGAAGCTGCACCATCACTAGTTGATCACTACAAAAAAGGCGACCCAACCAACAGCTTCAACCCAGGAATCGGGAAAACATCGAAACTTAAAAATTGGGCTTAATCATCATCATGAAAGACCATTTTAAGAACACACGTTTTGACAAATTTAGTTTTCAAGTAAAACGTAGAAAATAAGCTACATTTCATTTTGGTACAATTGAAAAAGGAGACTGAGAGTCCACGGGCTTTCAGTTTTTTTATTTTAGCCAATATTCACTAACAATATTCACTAAAATGCTGGTTCTATTAGTAAAATATTAGTTCTAAAATTAATTTTCAAGATCACTTATACCAGTCACTTTTTTAATTCCTTTATAAGCTCCAACACCAATTAGTAATGCTGCCCCAATTCCTGTCACTATACCTGATAACCCCAATATACCTCCCATACCAAGAGCCGCTAATTCCGATGTTATCCCTGTAGCATCAAGTCCAATAACAGATCCTGAAAAGTAAATAGCCGCCATCGGAACACCTACTGCACCTGCTTTAGCAGCCAATTCCTTCATTGCTTTTTTAATATCTGAATCATTTTTTTTTGTTTCAGAATATCTTCATCACTTTGAATAGCGGATAAGATGATATTAATTTGTTCATTCTCTAGATTTAATTTATTCTGCAAATCTAGAATGAATAAATTCTCACTCCATATACCATAATTTTCAAGTTTAAAGATATATAGAATATCTTTAATCAATGATTTTTTTACAATATCGAAACTACCCTCTGGTATGTTATTATATATGAACTGTAATAATGTATCGTTTTCTTCTATATTCCTAATAGCAGACATATAATTTCTGAGTTCAAGACGCCACTTTGACGTTATCTCAATTCTAGCAATTAAAGATGTAATTTCTTCATATTCCTTTGAATCTACAACCCCATCATCATATGCAAAGTTACATAAAAGTTTTATGTAAGCAGCTTTTATTTCCTCCTCCATTTGTGCCAGCGGAAGTGTTTGAGAAGTGGTTTTGAATGATTTTTCTTCTCCAGATTCTTCAATAATAGCATTAATCATGTTAACAAATTGTTCCGAGTTAATTCCATTAAACTGGAAGTTAAAGAAATATTTTGATTATCAATAACTCAAACTTCGCACTTGAATAAGTATGAGTAACATTTGGGACTTGTAGAATCCTTGATAAGATGTTCTTTAAATGCAAAAAATACCTCATTCTTGGTATAGTGAGATTGTCGAGAAATCACTACCAAACAGAAGAGGTGTCTCCTATATGGTAGAGCATAATGACAAAAACAATCAACTACCAAAAGAATTAAAATCAGTATTTAATGAATTAGAAATTGCCAAACATCATCGAAATGTTGGGATTAGATAGAGTTTCAAGGCATTTCATATGATTTACTTATTAGTCACACTACTATTGTATTTACTAGATACATTTTCTTGTCGTGGCAAAATCGCTGAAATACGGATCAACGTACATTAGGTGGATTCTTCTATGAGCTTTGCAATGAAGTTAACGAACTTGATTGGGCTGTAGCCTCACAGCAATTAATCGAGCTTCTTGAAGATACCCTAAAAAAGACAAACAAGAAAATCCAAAAACTAATAAAAAGTCAACCTCAGCAGTGGATCGATTTCCTTCCCAACTACATCAATGCTTATTTATCGATTTCAATCTGCGAAGTTTGAGTTAGTAATATTTAATTTTATAAAGAATTTAATACTACATCTTACAACTTCCTCTAATTTACAATATTATAATGCCTCATTTTTTATAAACCAAAGACGATGCAACCATTTTTTGCCGTGATTTTTTCCATAAATAATAAATCCTTCCCCAAAAAATTCATACACTCCTTTCATATAATAACGTGAAGTGAACTCTATTTCCTTAACGATTGCATTGTTCTTCAGCGAATATATAAATAAAAGTGTCCCGTTTAGATTTCTTTTTGCCGGGATTCCAAGGAAATACAGAAATTCATCTTTTTCAATAACTCAATCAATGGACGTTCTTAATTTGCATCATGTCAAAGTGATCACTATTGCTGAAAACGAATATGATTTTCAGATCCAGGTGGAGACTCATTCTTCAGCTTCTTACTGTTCGCATTGTGGTGTAGTAGAAACAAATCTCTTCAAATACAGTATCAGAGAGCAACTATGTAGAGGTGAGTTAATGTATAACTTATCTTTGTATCAGTGAAAGTGGTGGCACAGTCCTGATGAAATGATTAATCGCCATGGGGGAATATTACTGAAATTAGTAAGTTATATCTCTTCTCCTTTTCTGTATTTACTAGGTATGGTATATTGGAATCAAATTTCATATTTTCTTGTTTTTTATACTAAAGAGTTACATAAAAAACCAAAAAGGATGGTAAAAATACATGGATCAAACCGATATTAGGATTCTCGAAGTATTGCAGGAAAACAGTAGGATTACAATGACGGAACTTGGGAAAAAAGTAGCTCTTACTGCACCTGCAGCAGCGGAAAGGATCCGAAAGCTTGAAGAAAAAGGAGTTATCCAGAATTATTCTGTCATCATTAACCCTGAAAAGGTTAATAAGCCGATTTCAGCTTTTATTTTATTTGATTCTGACAAGTGTAAGCAATTTGTTGAATTTTGCAAAGGTTATCCTGATGTAGTGGAATGCCATAGGCTTGCAGGCAAGTACAGTTTTTTGGTTAAAATACTAACATCATCTGTTGCTCAGCTTGAAGTATTCATAGACAGTTCAATGAAATTCGGCAAGTCCTCAACCTTTATCACACTTTCTTCTCCTATTAAATCTAGAGCTATCCAGTTACAGGAAGACATCGACTTTTAAATAAATACTCTTAAATGCAACACAGTCGATTATCTATTATTTTATAACAATAACCTTAAATAATATTACTCAGGTCAAAAAAAACCGTGGGATTATAGATAGATTATCCTACTAAAAAAGAATGTAATTTTAATAAATCTCCTCACAATATTCCTTAAATTATTATCAATGTTCAGGCGGCTTTCAATGATCCGCGCTGGGAAGATGAGATAACCGTCAGGCACAATTTTTTTATAGAGCTAGACTGACGGAATTTCTCTTCAGCTTTTTTATTGAACAATTCCAGACTTTACAGTGATTTTTTAATGACTAACTAATATGAAGAAAAACCTGGATATTCCTTTGAATTTGAAAGTGAAGCTGTAAATCCACTTTAGTTAGGTTATTAATTTCTTCTTTAATTAGATATAAAATTAAAATTATTAAAAGGAGGATGAATGTAATGAACATATTCCCTAGTAACACTGCCCTTATTATTATTGATGTCCAAAAATTTTTTAATGATCCAAGATGGGGAGACAGAAATAACCCTCAAGCGGAGGAAAATATTGCTACTTTATTAGAAAAGTGGAGAGAGACGAATAGACCTATATACCATATTCAACACGTCACAGGATCTCTCAAGCCTGCTCATGAGTTTAAAGATTTTATTAAGCCTTTACCGAGAGAAACATTAATTCGAAAGAATGTTAATAGTGCCTTTATTGGCACTGATTTAAAAAAGAGCTTAAGAGAACATCAAATTGACACATTGGTGATTGTCGGACTTACCACTAATCATTGTGTAGAAACAACTACTAGAATGGCCGGGAATTTGGGCTTTAATACATTTTTAGTAACAGATGCCACAGCAACTTTTGATCGAATCGGCCCAGATGGCATTGTCTATAGTGCTGAAATGATTCACAATATGACGATGGTTAATCTAAATGAAGAGTTTGCGACAATAGTTACTACCAAACAAGTACTTGAATACACATGAAAAAGACCGCACTAAAAATGGGTCTATAACATTTAGGCTGGACTGCTTAGGATTTGCACTTATAGAACACTAAGATGAATCAATACCACAAATATGATCCCAAGTTCACAAGAAATAACACGCTGGTTGGGAGTAATTTTAATTGTTTCTGCTTCAATGTCTTTAATTATACATGTTAAATCAATACGAGTAACTTTGCATAAAACACAAAAATAAAAATAGGAGAGTCCCCTATGAAATTTCAATTAATCAGGCATGCAACCTTTAAGGTAAGAATTAATAAATTAACCTTTTTGGTTGACCCGATGTTAAGCTCAAAAGAATTGATGGAACCTGTTGCTAATGCTGCAAATAAGTTCATGAACCCTTTGGTAGATTTACCACTCTCCATAGAAAACATTCTGGATGATATTGATGCCGTAATATTGACTCATTCCCATCGCGATCATTTTGACTATAAAGCAATCGAAACAATACCGAAGGAATTACAAATATTCTGTCAACAAGAAGACGAAGAAATGCTTCTGGACCTTGGATTTTCAAAGGTAACAAAAATAATAGATAAGGAAATATGGAATGGAGTCCAAATTGCAAGAACAGGAGGTCAGCACGGTACTGGAGAAATAGGTAATCAGATGGGTCCTGTATCAGGTTTTATGATGAAAACAGCAGATGAACCTACCTTGTACATTGTCGGAGACTCAATTTGGTGTAAAGAGGTTCATGATGCTTTAACGGAACACTTCCCAGAAATCATCATTTTAAATGGTGGTGAAGCGCAGTTCTTAATAGGAGATCCAATCACTATGGGGAATAAGGACATTGAAAAAGTGAGTTTGGAAGCCCCTACTGCAGAAATCATAGTTGTCCACATGGAGGCATGGAACCATTGCTTATTGAGCAGGGAAGAGCTGAAAGGCTATATTGAAGACAATCATTTAAGCAATATAACAGTCCCAACAAACGGAGAAATTCTCGAGTATTAAGTGTTGATTAAGATAAGAGGATTACCTTCTCTTATCTTATTTTAATCTTTAATACAAATGGGTTGATCTTATAGTTTTCAGAAAATTAAGTACCTTTCCAAGAAGCCCTATCTAATAGATTATTTTAAGACCACTTTAATTTCATTTCCGAATTAGCTGAATTTACGAAAGGATGCGTGATTGGTTGACTTTATAAATACAGTGAAGATGGCAATAATTGAGTCTTTCATCACTCTTAATTTAATTTGGAGTAAAATCTTCCATGATTCCTAAGTTTATTTCTTCAAGTAACCACTGTGAGTCTTCTCCTATGTACAATAATCTCAATTTACTTTTTTGTTATTCTTTTATTTTTCTCTAAGATATCTAGGATCTTAACATTCCCCTCGTCAATTTTAGCAACAGATACACCTCCATTACCATATAAATTGAGTGAAGTGGCACCTATAGAAGTATAGTTTGGTAAAATGTTATTTTAAATTTAGTCATGAGTAAATATACTCATGACTTTTTGTATGAAATTCTTATTAAAGCTCCAATTTTTCTTGATGTTGAATCAGCTTAACATTTATATTTTCTTTTTTGGCGAATGATAACAACCGTCCCTCTACATTATCCGTTTCAAAGTAAATAGGCGGATTATGAAAAGTGCCATAATGAATAGGGATTAAGAGACTAGCACCTAGAACTATGGATAATGTCGGTTCAACTTCAGTTTCTGGAACTTTGGACGATCTTAACATGCTATTGAAAAGTATTCCAATTAATTGGAATATCACATTAGAAAAAGGGAAATTTACTTGTGCTATTGAGGCAGTAGAAATGAAAAAAAAAGGATTAGTTCAACTTATTCAGTCCTTCATAGAATCCAACGAGCGGAATGGATTAGATAGAGTTAGGCAATGTACCCATGAGGAGTGCATTTTATATTTCCTGGACACCTCAAGGCGGGACGAGGAAGGTGGTGCAATATGGAAACTTGCGGGAATAAGCACAAAGCATCTAATCATTACAAAAAGCTTAGACTCCGAAAAGAAGCTGACAATGAATCAGACTATTAAAAACGACACCTGAAATAGACAAAAAGTAATTAAAGTTGGTTTTTCAAGAGAATTTATCTTTACCTCAGACGGAGGGAGGGTGATTGTTAGTTTGTCCCTCCATGAGCAGGCATATGGATAAAATTTGAATATACCTGGCTATGGTATCATTTTAGAAGAAGAAATGGTCACCCCAAAGTAGTTTCAGAACGAATAGGTCATTCAATAATCGGTATTACTATGGACACATATACGCATGTATTACCTAATATGCAAAAAGAAGCAGCTCTCCAATTTGAAGAACTCATTAAACAAAAAAGCAAATTTCAAAAAACTATTAACGTTAACAAACCGTGACCAAACAGAGTATTTTTGCTTATTGATAGTATAAAAATATACCTTTAAACTTTAATAAAAATCCCTGAAAAAGCCATTATATCAATGTTGGCGGGACCACCTGGGAATCAAACCTAGCAGATTTGGCACGCAGGTCACAGACGGTTTTGATGTTAGCTTCCAACTATTTTTCTAGTACCATGATATCCCCTCAAATATTGATATATCAAGGTTTTATGATTTCTAGTATTTTCTTTTGATTTATAATTTTAAAAATTTGGGCACCAAGCATGGCACCAAGATTTCATACTAAAAAACTTAAATTCAGTAATTTTTTACCGGGTCCAACGGATTTATACCCATTGTAGAAACATCAGTAAATTCCATTGTTCCCACACTCGACGTGGCTTGAGTGTTGATGGCAGACATATTGATATAGTGGTGTTTACCTTAAACTAGTTTTTTCGTAGTTCCATATTTTCGAAGTCGATAATTAACTTATTTGCAAGAAAAAAGTCACTGCCGATGATGCCGTCAAAACCATGCATTTCTCTGACATCACCGAGCTGGATAGTAAGATCATTAAGTTGGAACTTATCTATCGTCAAACTGCTTACTTTTTGTTCTATACAGATTTCCGTATTTAGTTGCTAATTCGAATTTTGCGCATCAAAAAAGAACCCGTTATTTTTCCTGTTCTTTTCCTTCAATAATTAAATCAAGCTCATTATAAAAGTTGAGAACAAGTGGTTCAGGCAATCGTTCAATGATTTCTTTTATTTCGGCAAAATTTTCGGCCTCTTCGATGGTGGTTGGCTGCTTTCCAAGTTGCTGATACCAAATCTTTAATTCGTCAATAAATTCATAAAAATGCAACTCAAACCGTTCGGCGAAATCTTCGCTTTCATCGTAGGAGGTTTTCTTCATCGCCTCCCAATCTAAAAGTGCTGTCTCCAATTTCATTTTCACATGTTTAAACATTCTATCACCTTCCTATTTTATTATAAAAAAAAGACTCATCCGTTTCGGGATCAGATGTTAAATGTATTTGGCATTTAAAAAACGCTATTTATGGGAGTATGATTTTGATAATTTTCAATACTGAATAAAAGCACCCTTTACTTAAAATGTAATATTTCACAATCCTTTATATTGTATAAGCTTAAAAGGCAACTCTTATAAATTATTAAAAATAACATATGCCATTATAGAACCAGAACGCTTTACGAATATATATTAAAATAAATATATATCCTATGCCTGAATTGTATACTTATAAAACCTTTTATCAACTTTCATAACTGGAAATTTGTCCGGTATATCTTCAAGTGTTATTAGTTGAAAACCACTTTTTTCATAAAATCTATGTGCAGCAACAAATTGTAGTGTTGTTCCAAGAAAGATTGCCTGCAAATTTCTTTCCTTTGCCCACTCAATTGCAGTATTTAATAAAAGAGCAGCAGGTTTGAATACTTTCCCTCTATAATTTTGGTCTACAAACATTTTTCTTAATGCCACCTGATTATTATCTATGTCCAATAGGGCAACAGTCCCTACAACATTATCATTATGAAGAGCTACCCAAAAATTCCCGTTATTTTTCTGATAAAAATTTTCAATATCAAGTAAATCAGGTTGATCTCCCTTTGAAATAGGAATATTATATTCATTTTGCTGTATATGCAAGATTAAATCTATCACTTGAGATTGATACTCACTATAGTATTCTTTTACAACTATTTCAGCTTCCATTAATCCCACTCCTATAAAGATTTAATTGAAATAAATTTTATCCAAATCTTGGGATAATTCAATTATCCTGCTCCGTTTGTTTGAGTACAATCTATCACAAACATCATACTTGTCATTACCATAAGTATGCAATTTTTTTTGATATTCTTCTTCCATTAAATGGCCCTAAAATGGAAAATGCACTTTCCTTATCGAATTATTCGTCACATGGAGTATGTTAAGAAAAGAAGTGACGAAGAAATAATCAATTTTGGAAAATGTAACAAAGTAGGACATTACTAAATTGATGAGAATAGAGTTAGAAAAACTGGTAAATTTCCTTGGGAGCTACAAGGGCAACAATAAAAGTATGCGATGTAACTTCAAATAAACTACCATTTATTTGAAATAAAGTATAGAATATCTTGCACTATTCTCACTCTTTAATATAATAGAGTTCAACAAAGATAAGCGTTACTCTTTCCTGGATTAACGCAACCAGTTAGCGTAAGCACATTCCTTCACAATTTATAGCAGATAATGGATAACAATGCTACTTTTATCTTCTTCAGCAGAATTCAATGCTTCATTTAAAATATCAAAGAAAGTATCACCCTCACTTGTTGCAAAATAATTAGCTAAGTTAGGTACCTTTTCGCTAATATCTTTTCCCCATGGTGATTTCGCAGTTAAATCATTGATATCCCAAACAACTTCTTCAGATGTCAGCTTTTTCAAATTATTTTTAATAGCTTTAGCTTCATTACGAGCTAAAGCAATCTCTGACCATTCAAGTGGTTCATAATAAAGCTTTTTTAAAAGATAAGGATATTTCGTTCCCCAACCGTCTGGTTCAAGATGATATGAAATGGTTGAGAAAAAAGAATGTAGGAAATCTGCACTTCCTATTTCATAGAAAAAAGTTCCATCAACTAAAAATCCTACTGTCATAAATCCACCCCCTAGCAAGGAATACCTGCTTGTATATTATTTAACCTTGCCCTTAGTTGAATCAGAAACAGGCTGCCGCAACAACTTTGTTGAATGAAAGCCCCCATTCGGAATATCTGGAATTAAAATTTAATATTAGTCGGTATGCTTGTATATATCGGAAGTTTGATTTATTGAAGTACGACTTAAAACAAATATAAAAACCAGTATACTCAACAATATGGTTCCAAACGCAAACATCCATGCTTCACGAAAACCACTCATGATTGTTTTTATATCTGAATTCGAATGGGCTCGAATAAACGATGATGCTATTACTGCATACAAAGCAATTCCAAGATTTTGAACCATTCGCTGAATTGCACCTATTGTCCCCTGAATATCTTGACCAACAGCATTCATAACGGCCGAAGTATTTGGCGTTACAAAAAAACCTGCACCAAACCCATATATCAATAGCAATGTGGCAATTAAAATCGGGCTCCAATCCAATTTCATTGTACTAAGAGTCCCATAAGCAACAGCCATAATGACAAGACCAATTACCATAAGACGATTAGCTCCTGCTTTTTCAATTAACCGACCGGATACTTTAGACATTAAGACAAGACCTAAAGGGGCAGACAAATTAACTAGGCCAACTATCCATGGATCAAGATGTGACACTTGTTCTAAAAAATAAGGAGGAACAATAAATCCTAGCGAGGTCGCCCCACCAAGAACAAATATTCCAAAAATAGGTGCTGTAAATGCTCCATGAAAGAATAACCTTAAATCCATAATAGGCTGTTCCACTTTTCTCTCAATATATATAAACAGGACGAGTAAAATAGCAAAAAGTATAATCGATCCCATGGACGCAAAACTTAAAATTCCTGATGTGGATAGCATTGAAAGCCCTTGGAGTAGCGCTAAGACGGAACAAGCCAGTAATATATTGCCTAGCAAATCAATTTGGATGAGGTTCCTTGATTCCTTTACCTTTCTAAACAAAACAGCGCAACCTACTACACCTGTCAATGCGATCGGCACATTGATCCAAAAAATCCATCTCCAGCTTCCTAAAGATATCAGAAATCCACCGATACTAGGACCTAGAACCGGTCCTAGTCCTAAAAAAACCCCTAATGTTCCAAGAGCTGATCCTTGTCTCTCTTTTGGAATTGTAGTGGTAATAATAGCTATAGCAGTCCCCTGTAACATAGCAGCACCAATTCCTTGAAGTGTTCGGAATATAATCAATTCTCCGGAGGTGGTAGATAGACCACAAAGTATGGAGGCAATGAAAAAAACAATTAGACCTGAAGAATAAATCTTTAAACGTCCAAATTTATCTCCCAAACGTCCAAAAATAATAATTGATCCAACGAGGGCCAAAGTATACATTGTAACGGCCCAAGTCATAACAGTAATTGACGAGTTGAATAACTGTACTAAAGTGGGTAATGCTACGTTAATAATCCCTGTGTCCAAAGTAGATAAGAACATTCCGATTCCAGCCGTAAATAGAATAATTTGATCATCTACCTTTGTTAGTATCCTGTCCTCACTCATCAAAAAAATCACTCCAATTTCGTATACATTTTTTGATTGATTATATTTGAAAACAACTATCACTATTTCATAAAAGATTAGTTCGTTAAAAGTAATCTTTTATGAAGAGACAGTTTGACGCTTAACTCTAAAGAAATAATCCCCTCCCTTTAAATTTCAGGATGGAGATTTATTAATTTTTATTAAATAACCTTTAATATAACTCAATTTAATACGTTATTCTCCGATGAAAAGGAACATTCCATCTTGAAGTAAACTGATCCGTTCCTATCTAACAATGTTTAACTTGACCTGGTCCCTTGATAGTCCCTGTATGATTGTAAGATAATAATTAAAGAATAAAGTCTTCTGTATTTTTTAATATTTTTATTTCAAATTCTACTTCTCTCTCAATTAAACGGTTAATTGGATTGGTAATTTCGTTGTAAATCGGCGGGTTATTAAATGTGCCATAATGTATTGGAACCAATACTCTAGTTTTAAGAATAGTTGCTGCTGCGATAGCTTGGTCAGGTCCCATACAGATTGGTTGAGCACTTGGTGTCATCCCATCTTCATTAACAATTGCAGAATTTATTGGTAGGAAAGCAACATCTATTGGGCCGTATTTGTTAACAATTTTCCACCAATAACCGTGCCACAATGTATCCCCACAGTGAATTAATGTTTGTTTATTATTTCTTATTATCCACGAGACCTGTTCATCTCCTAACCCATCTACAGACCTTTCCGCAATAATATCAATATTTTTATACTTATAGTTCTCCCCTGATTCCAAACCGATAACGCTATTAAAGCCTGCTCCTTTTACTTCTTCTGCACATAATTTTGGGACAATTAGCTTGACATTTTCCCCAAAATGTCTACGTATCGAAACTGGATCAAAATGATCGGAATGAAGATGGGTAATGGCTATGATATCTGGTTTTTTAAAATATGAGAGTTCATATAACTTCTCGTGTGGATCACCAAAAAAGGCAGGGTTATAACTATTAAAAATTGGGTCTATCATTATTACAACCCCTTGATTTTCTACTAATATTCCTGCCCATTGTATCCTTTGAATTCTCATTTAATTACTTCCCTTCTCACATGATTTATTTCTACTAAAGTAAAAGATGATCAACAAACTGCATTTTTGAAAGCTTAATACAATAGTTTATAAAGCAGAATGGAAGAAAAAATCTTCAAGCGCTTTTAAGCGTCGTTATTCTAGTAAAATAGACTTTTTCTAATTTCAAAGTACCATGTTACCTAATTCCAGTTTCAACGACACCCACCTAAAGTCAATCCGTATTTAATTTTTAAATTAAGTATTTTTGTAATAAATCAAGAAATTAAAATAAACTGATTGTATAGTTTTTATAATAATTACAACTATTGTTTATACAAATGTATAGTATAAAAAGCCATTTTATTAAATGGCGTTCTTTTTACTATAACAGTATATATTTCATGACCATTTCCTCTGTTTGTTGAAAATGTTCTTTATAAGCATAATCTTCCCATAACACCGAATAATGAAGACAAATACCGTCTATAAATGACCAGAAAAGACTTGTTACTATATCCACTCTAACATCAGGTTTAAATTCCCCTGTCTCCTTACCTAGCTCAATAATTTCAGCAATAAAGTCACGAAACTGGCTTTTGTATCGATTATTCATTAGATCTCTTAAATGCTCATTACGGGAAGAGTAAATCCAAAATTCCAGATGAACATGAATAAAGCTCCGCCATTCCTCAGTTAAAGCAGCCTCGCAATAAATACGAAAAAATCCTCTAATTTTATCTTTTGCAGTTTTGATTTCACGAAACTGTTTACGTAGAAAATCAAGAGTATTATTACTTCTTTCATCCATTAACGAAATATAAATCTCTTCTTTACTTTTAAAATAATTATAAATTAAACCCTTACTCATATTGGAATATGCAACAATATCATCCAGCGTTGTAGAATGATATCCTTTTTCACCAAAACATTTTAATGCACAATCTAATATACTTAACCGCTTCTTTTCCTAATAATCCTCAGAAACCTTAGGCATATTAACACCGCCCTTTACTGGCTGACTCAACTGAATATTTATTTTAGATTTCAGCAAATTCTTCGTATCACTTCAAACCTTTTCAAGTTTACTTCTATATTCAAAGAATAGCGTTGACATAAAAGCCGCCCGCTACTGCCCTCATGTTATTTAACATTGATTACTCCCTTGCCGCCACCGGCCATGGCAAGTAAAGCTACAGATTTATAAAAGCATATACATTTCATACTGAGTTAACGAGCCTTTTACGAACCCCTTCTTCTTGAAGAACCCTTCAAGTAGGCTATTGTTGGGAAAGAACGTTGACATTTTGGTTAACCGAAGGTCTTCGATTGCTTTTTGTAAAAGCTGTGTGGCAATTCCTTTCCCACGTTCAAGTTTATCAACCATTAGGTAGCTTATATTTCCGACTGTTCCAATGGAAAGTGCTCCTGTTAGTACTCCATTTACAAATGCCCCATAAAAATTATTAGTCAGAATCTGCTCAATAAATTCAAGGTCGTTCTGCCAATTGATGTGATAGTTCCAATTTTTAATTCCCTGTTTGAATTCGGTAATGTCCAACCTTTTTACAGAAACATCCGTTTCACTCTGTTGAATTTGAGTTACATTTCTGTTTGAAAAATAAACAATATCAAAAACTTTTTCATAGCCTAATTTTTTGTAAAAATTAATTGCTCTATCATTACCGACAATTACTTCTAGGAAAAGCTGCTTGCAGCCATGCTTGATGGCTTCATCTTTATGGAGTTCCATCAACTTGTGGCTTACCTTTTTTCCCCTGTAGTTAGGATGAATCGCCAACGTTCCACATCTCATCGTTTTAATGGATTCATAAGTTTTAATTCCTCCAAGAACAACTCCCACAGGCTGATCTTTGTCAAATGCAATAAAGGAAGTATCTCTGAAGTTTCCCTCTGGACCAAAAAAACGTTTGAGGAAATCCTCTTCAGTGAAATCAAATTTGACCATATAATCAGAAAAACCATCCATAAACGCTTTAAAAATAAAACGGTCCTCGACATTTGAACATCTTTTGTAATGAATTTGATTTTCAACAATCACCATTGTTTTTATAACACTCCTTTAACTTTTTTTTCACTAATCGATTGAGATTTCTTTGTCAATAGATACGTCAAACTACCTAAAATTACAACAATTGTACTTCCATGAAATATCCATACCATTTGGGGCATACTGATTATTTTTAGAAAAAAAGAGGCTCCGACAAATCCTAATGTAAAACCCAAACCTCTTAAAAAATTGGCTACTCCAAAAATTCTCCCGCGAATATGGTTTTCTGTTTGCTGTACAATCACTGAAAAATAAGTGCCACTGCCCGCATCAAACATCCCGGTAAAAAAAGAGAATAACAGAATAACCTCTATAATCTTGTTAGATAATAAGAGAATAAACCCTGCAGAGGCGAAAATAGAAAATCCTAAATAGACCACATTAAAATTTTCTTTTAAGCATTTGATTTTTGGAATAATCCAAGTCGAAAGGACACTTCCGATTCCCCAAACACCCCAGATTAGCCCCTGATAAAAGGTCATGTGCTTTGCTGACAGTTCTTGCGAAAGCATCGGAATCCCCACATTTTGTGAACTTGCAGCAAACGTTTGAAATAGAAATACTAGGAAAATCAGAAGCAGCATTTTTTGACCATTTAGATACTGTTTTACTTCATTTCCATACAAAAACAACTGCTTCCAATTGGGCATTCCACTTTCTTTCACATTCGAATCCCATTTGTAAAAAAACAGCACAAACGCAGACAAGAAGAAGGTAACAGAATCGAGACCGACCACTGCTCGATAATTGACGAGATTAGATAAAAGCGCCGAAGCAAAAAATCCAACCACCATACTAATTGCATTGAGCCTTGAAATAAAGGCGTTGATTTCAAGGTTTTTTTCCTCTCTAAAAATTTGAGGGATTTCAGCACTAAAACTGACCGCAAAGAATGTTCCAAAAAATCCAAGGACTAAAGCGGTCATAACAAACAGAATCGGTGTCGGCGCTAGGCACATGCTCAAAACACATAAACCGCGAATCAGATCACTTCCAATCATTAAATGCCTGCGATTAAAGCGGTCTGCTAGAATTCCCGAGAATAAACTTGAGATAATTCCTCCGACTACTCGTGCTGCCAATACTGCTGAAAGCCATGTTGTACTGTGAGTTAAAGAATACACAACTGTATTCATCATAATCATTTCCATCATGTTGCCAACCTCAGAAAATGCTTTTGTATATAGAAAATAATGTTTCTTTCCCATTTACCTCCTCCTTTCAATATAAACTGACTGTATAGTTTATATAGTAAGAGAAATATTTAAAAATGTACAGAAAAAAGAAACCAATTTTTCCAAATTGCTACCCCCAGCGGAAATCCCTCCCTATTTACTTATTTCTATTTTAAAAGATTATAGTCCTAATCATAAGTAGTTCAGTTATTGTGGAGAAAACTTAAAATAACAAGCTAAATAGCATTCGGTTTCATAGGTTAATTCTTATTGTAAATAGCACACAAAAAGTAGGGAAACCTTTTTCAAGGCTTCCCCCTTATCAATCCGTACGTGCCCTATTAAGGCATACGGCTTACCCATATGTTAAGGATGCATTCCAGGCATTTTGCATCCTTTGGAGACAGTGAGGTGTATAATACTCCTCACCTTTTGCTTTTACAAGCTTGATTTTATTATGCAGATTTCTTTTTGCTTTACTGATAATTTCATTTAGATACCGTTCCTTTGATCCTCAACTATTGATGCCTAAATGTTTTTGTAGATACGATTCAATAGCTCGATATACTTATGATTATGAGCTTCTTCGTCAATAGTTAATAACTGTCTATCAAATAAAACCCATTTTCCATTTATCATTACATGTTGTACAGAATTTTCCGTTGTCTCCATTATTAAATTATGGATAACAGTAGAAAAGTGGTCTTTTTCAATGTTAGGGATTGATTTATCTTTTTTAATAAAGACCAAATCTGCTTTATAATTTTCCTGTATAGAGCCAATATTATTTTGTTTATAAGCCTTAGCACTGTTCCGAGTTGCCATTTTAAAAATGTGTTCAGCCGTATATTTGTAAGCGGGGTTATTAAGCTTCAAAAGTAAATAAGCAATTTTCATTGTTTCCCATATATTTGTACTTGCGAAGTCTGTCCCTAAGCAAACGTTCACATCATTTTCCAACATAGCACCTACAGGTGCTATGGCGCCTGCACCACTCCAGAGGTTGGCAACAGGGCAATGTACCACTGAAGCATTTGCCGTTGATATATGTCGAATATCTTCCTCATTTAAGTACACCCCATGAAAGAGAATTGTCTTATCATCTAATAATCCACTTTCGTTATATAAAGCTACTGAGGACTTTTCATATTTAGAATAAATTAAGTCTCGTCGCCATTCATTTTCCATGCAATGAGTTAAAAATAAAGAATTATGTTTTCTTTTACTTTGGACGACAGATGCTAATGTCTCGTCTGTTATATCCTCTTCTTCTAGCAGATGAGTACCAAATGTAATCTCGCCAATTTTTTTATTTTCATAATCCTTTATTTTCCCGTATGTATCAATTAATCCTCTCATTCCAATTTTACAGATACCTTCGGCTAAAATATCAGGACAGTTCCCTGGGTCTGAATCACTTACAAAAGTAATTCCGCATTTTACCATATCTATATAACTTTTCATACAAATAACCTGATATTCCTTAGCAGTAATTTTGTCTAGATTTTCGAAAAACTTCTTCTGTATCTCACCTTGGTCACTATTATTATTCCATTCTTCAATTTTCATATCTTTTACAATACCTTTGGCTAATAATGAATAACCGTGGTAATGTGAATTAAACAAACCAGGTATAATCCAGTAATCTGAACAATCGATAATTTCCTCTGCTTTATTTATATTCTGTTCATTAAGACTAATTGTTCCGTTTTCAATAAATATATCACCATGAACTACATTGAAATCATTATTTAAATAATTGGCATTCTTTAATAACAATTTTAAATTCCCCCAACATTAAATTTCAAAAAGTTCCTTCTTATCATTATAATGTTTAATTTTCAATATCTTCTTTTTCACTATTTATGTTAACTTCTTCTTTCACTAAACTCCATTACTTTAATAAGAATAGCGAATTTTCATTATTAAAGAATCGCACCCATTAAGTACATTTTTTCACAAACTAATAAACTTGGCCACTTGTAATTTCAATACCATTAGGATCTACAATAGGTGATGAAATGAGATTTTTTATTACCGCTTGTTTGATTGTAGCTACATCTCCAACTTCAGAACTAATATTATATGCAGAATTACCGAACAAAGAAAAAAGGTCGCTTTCTAATCCTGCTTTTTTGTTGTCAATTTTAATTCCTGTATTTTTACCTGGTGATTCAAGGAGTATACTACGTCTTCATTGGTTTGAAGTTCAATTCTAAAATTATATGGCGTTGCAATAAAGGTTCTTCTTTCTCCTTTATCAACTTTCCAATTGAGTTTATTGGCATTTTCACATATCTTCATTTGCTCTTTCTCAGAAACAAAGAAACCAATATGATCAAACATTATTTTTTTCCCATATCCGAAGGTAATATTTATCGTTCCTTTCCTTGCCTCAATAATACGAAAAAGGATATTTTTCTCTCGAAAGTCATCCCATTTTAAGGGAGGATTAAACTTTTGGTAGTCACCCTCGTATCTTCCTATACGCTGAGATATAACAAACCCATTATCTACATAGAATTTCTCCGTTTCCTCTACAAATGGTGTCCAATAATGATAATGAAAAAGCATATATTGCACCTCTTTTTTGTATTTTGCTTTTTTCACACTAAACAGTCTTGGAATAAATCGTTTCTATTTAACAGTCTAAATGTTTAGAAAATTCTTTTCAACTAACCTGTCCTTTTGCTGAACAATTAGAATGAGAAAGAAAAAAGACCATTTAATTAAAAATGATCTTCATTACATTAAATATTTGTGATATAAAATTTCCATTTCAAACCCACAATAAACTCTTTTTGCTATGGATGTCCCTACTTCTTATACCGATGATCCCTTATTCTTTGTGGTGCACATTGGCTCCACCTTTTAGTTTCATAGCCTACACGGGTTTTCATCGTTAATTTCTCCAACTCTATTAGTCCAAATTCCCTTTTTCTTTCGCTTTTGTACCGAAAAGGACTCGGAAGTTTCGGTTGACTTCATCAATTTATCATTTTTAGATTGTTGCTTTCATGAACATACTAAGAAAAGGTTGATATAATGGCGTTTAAGGAGGTGTTCAAGTATGTGGAATGACGTTTATGAAGAGTTCAGCGAATTAACCAAATCCGAGCAAATGGCGTTGTTTAATGCTATGAAGCAAGACTTGTTTCCAGATGAGCCAGACAAAATCACAGAATTGCTTAAAAGTATTAGAGAAGCACGATTTTCTTCGGGGATGGCTTGTGTACATTGTGGAAGTATGTCTGTTAAGCGTAATGGTAAATATCGTACTCGCCGTCGCAATTTATGTAAGGATTGCAATAAGACATTCAATGATATGGCTAATACGCCATTCTCAGGCTCACGATACACTAAAAAATGGGTGAAATACATTGAACTGATGGTAGAAGGTTATACACTACCTAAAATCGCTGAACGCCTTAAAATCCACATTTCCACAGCCTTTTATTGGAGGCATAAAATCTTGAACGCATTAGGAAGTCTTGGCTTTAATCAACTACAAGGAATAGTTGAAAGTGATGAAACCTTCTTTCGTGAGTCTATGAAAGATAGAGAAATCACTCATAGAAAAGCCAAGAAACGTGGAGAAAAGGATGAAAAGAGGGGGATTTCTAACCTTAAAATTGCCGTTGTAGTTGCACAAGACCGCAATGGTAGTGTAATTGCCCGAAAAGCAGGAACAGGTCGGGTTAGAGCCGAAGAAATTGATACTGTGATAGGTGAGTTTATTCACCCGTCTGCTTTGTTATGCACTGATACGGCAACGAACTATAAGAAGTTAGCAAAAATCAAAGGCTTACAGCACGAAACTGTTAATGAACGACAAAAACAACGTGTAAAAAAGGGAATTCACCATAAACAACACGTTAATAACTTCCACAGCCGTTTGAAAACTTGGATGGAACGATTTCAGGGGGTAGCAACGGAATATTTGGATAACTATCTCTACTGGTTTCGTTGGCTTGAAATAGGTAAAAATTTATCATTTGAAAATCGAGTAGAACAAATGCTTATTTCAGCGTGTCAAAAATCGAATAATACAACGGTCAATAAGTTAAGGGGTATTGCATAAAAAACAGGACCCCTTAAAGTCTTGTTCTAAAACATTAATCCCATATCTTAGGACGTTCAATTCCCATTGTTCTCATATAATCTAACAACTGACCTGTGTGAACAGATTCGTGGTAAGCGATACGCAATAGCATATCTCCAAGTGTCCTAACATACCCTACGTTTGAACGGTCTATCTCTATATTCTCTAAATCGCTTATACTAATTGTCTTAATGTAATTCAAGAAATTTTCACGATATGGCTGTGCAAATGCAAGTTCATTATCTACCGATGTAAAATCCTTGTCTTCAAAAGGATTAGATAGATTGGTTAATCCTTTACTGCCCCTTCCTATAAGAACTTGGTGATAAAGAAACTCACCTTCTAATAAATGTCTAATCATTTCTGCACAAGTAAGAGCGTCTTCATCAGGTTTCCAATTCAGCATTTGTACAGGAATTGCTCTCCAAACCTTTATACTCCTACGTCTTACTTCTTCAAAGTTGAAAGTTATTAAATCATTTACATTCATTGAATTGTATTCCCCCTTGTTTTATCCATAGGTAGATTATACCAAATTAATTATAATAGAGTAACCATAATTTTTTATCGAAAAACAACAAAGTTTACGAAAGCAGCCTTTATAAAAGACGACTAGTTAAAATAGAGCTGTTGATCCAAAAGTAATATGAACATATAAAAAAGTAAATAATGAAAATGAAAAATCAATAATTGCTCTCCTAATGAAGGAGAAAGTTTTAAAGTACTACACCTTTCTCAAACAATAAAAACAAAAGAATAACGCTGATAATTGTTTGAAAACATTTTAAATATCCCCTTAACGCCCTAATTTTCAAAACGAAATAATTGATTTAGATAACAGAGGCTACGAGAATTGGTTATTAATGAGATTGTCCTATTAAGATCCTCGATTTGTATCGTAAAGAGTTCAAGATGACTTAAATTTTGAGCTGCGAGTTGAGGAACAATCGTAATTCCCAGCCCTGCCATAACATATCCATAGATAAATTCTCCAAATGCAACCTCCCGAATAATGTTAGGTCTTTGACCCAGGATTTCCAAGTGTGAAAGAATATGATTCCTTGAATCACATGGTCCTTGATGAACAATAAGTGGTTCCTCACATAGTTCAATAAGTTTGACTGATTTCTTGGACTGAAAGGCATGGTTCATAGGAAAAACAGCATAATAAGGTTCCGTAAATAAATCATTACTCCATAACGGTCCCTCAACGTACTTTTTATCGACAAAACCTGTATCGAGCCTTCCCTCGATTAATGATTGTATCAGTTCACCCGAAGTATTTTGAATCAATAAGGAATAGGGCTGATCTTGGAGTGCTTTAATCCTTGAAGGTAAGTAATAAGTGGCTATGCTTGGCAGACTCCCTATTGCTATAGGGTTAATTTGGTTAAATTGGCGTAATTCTTGCTTAATTGATGTGAGATCATCGAGAAAAGGCCTAATTCGAGTGTAGAATCGTTGGCCTGCTTCAGTAAGTTCAATTCCTGTTGACATTCTATAAAACAATGAAACTCCTAGATCCCTTTCCAAATGTTGAATATGTTTGCTTAAAGCGGGTTGAGAAATGTTATTCGCTTTAGAGGCCTTTGAGAAACTTTTTAAATTAGCCGCTTCAATAAAGCTATTCAGCCACTCTGTGTCCATCCTCTAATCCCCTTTCGTTATAACCATTCGTTATACCCATATAAAACATCAATTCTTCCTTACTCCTTTAATATTTGATAATTTAATAGCGGAAAGTTCTTTCATTATCATAACACATGGTTCTAGGTTCCATGGGGCTTTTTAGAGTTTTCCATTGAATAGGAGGATTAACATGAGAAAAATTTCACTTCTTACTATAGGCATGTTTGCTCTTGGATTTGATGCTTATATCGTAGCAGGTTTATTGCCTGATATTTGTGCAACCTTTCAGATTAGTGAGTCTATAGCTGGGCAAGCTGTGAGCGTTTTCACTCTTTGCTATGCCCTAGCTGCTCCAATTTTTGCCACGCTGTTTGCGGGTAAACCCCTTCGTGATATTCTTGTCTTTGCATTAGCAGTATTTACTTTGGCCAATGTTGCGAGTGCTCTTGCCCCCAATTTTTTAGTGTTACTTATCGCACGGGCAATTGCAGGGATGGGTGCGGGACTCTTCTCACCTCTCGCTTCCGTGGGTGCCTCATCTATCGTGAGTAAGCCAAATCGTGGTCGTGCCCTTGGGTTGATTCTCGGGGGGATGAGCATGGGAACAGTCGTAGGAGTTCCAGTCGGATTAATAATGGAGGATTATATGGGATGGCAAGGACCATTATGGCTGATTGCGAGTATTAGTCTTATTGCCTTGGGTGGTATATTAACCTGTTTTCCTAACATTAAAGTTCAGGCCGTACCTTCACTTCGCCAACGTTTGGTAATGTTGACCAATAATCGCGTTTTAACCATTGTGTCGATTACATTTATAACGAGTGTGGCTAGTTTAGGACTCTATACGTATATCTCTGTTTTATTTCAGAATACAGGAGGAAATCCTAACATCACTCCATTTCTATGGACCTGGGGGATTGGCGGCGTTGTGGGGAGCTTTTCAATTGGACCATTAATTGACCGAACGGGGAAATCGGCCTTGTTAATGGGCGGAATATTAGCCATTTTAATGTTCGCCATGTTTTGTCTTCCGTTTGCAATGAAACATCCTAGTCTAGTCTTTCTACCTTTTTTCTTTTGGGGAGCAATGGGGTGGGCATCCCAAGCTCCGCAACAACATGTTTTATTCCATACACCACACGTTCAAGGTGAATCTGTAATTGCATTAAACAGTTCAGCTAATTATTTAGGGAGTGCAGTTGGATCTATGTTAGGAGGATTTGCTCTTTCCACGATCCTAAAACCTGATCAACTCCCATTAGCTGCTGGTAGCCTAGTATTAATTGCCTTAATTGGACAAATCACCATACTACTAACTAGAATTAAAATCCATAACCATAAAATTGAAAGGATAGAAGAGGAAAGTTAATCCTCTCTACCCTTTTTGCCTTAAATAAGATTAATGAACCACTGTTTCTGTGGTTACACCTTTAGGATAATTTCCTCACCAAATGGACTTCTTGAATATTTTTCATGCTGCAATTTCGCGACTGAGTCTGGATCATTTATTCCTCCTGTACCACCTTTCAACATACTCAATCACGGCTACAACGGGAGTGATTCGTTTTGTTGGGAAAACTTTGCAAATAAATCACACCCTTAAAATCAGTTCATAGTTTTCCTACGACTCTTTTAACCTAAGAAAAGTAATATAATCAGTAGTTATCCCTTGGTAACCCAGTTGTCTAATCATGGCTGCTAGATTTCCTCTGTGATATGTCCCGTGATTGACGAGATGCTGAACAATTTCGAATAATGTTTGGGTAAAACTTTCCCCTTTTGTATTCTTGTATGAAATTGGTCTAGTGATATCGTATTCTTTTTGAAACATGAGTTCAAACTGAGTTTTTAGTTCACTCAAGGCTAAATCAGCTTCCTTTACTGTTTTGAAGGCTTGTTTCGTAATTTGGCTCGGTCTCTCCTGGTTAAGACGGGCTAACCATACATGGTCAACTGAAATGATATGACCAAATGTTTCGGATAAAGTTGGAAATACGCTTTCTATCTTTGTATCGAAGACTTCGGATGGTAAAGTTTTAATATGATTGATGAGTTGTTGATTGGCCCACAAATGATAACTAACTAATCGTTTTGCCCATTCATTCATTTTATTTAACCCTCCTGCTTTTTAGTCGCTTAGAAACCTACTATGTTTCAGAACGAAAGGTTTTGCCCATTTCCTTCCCAATTGCAAAATAATGTCTAAAGTTGTAAATTAATGGACTCCATTTATTCGGATCAATATAATGGTCTTTTTGAATGATGTCTTTTAACGCATGAAAATGAACCATTTTTGTTTCGACTATGGCGAAGTGGGGATTATAATCCGGGAATCGAACGTTCATCACTTTCACTTCGATTTGAATGGGACATTCTTCAATTCGTACAGGTTTAACCGTTTTTGACTTAAGAGGCGTTATCTGTGCAGCCTCAAATTTATCCTTTTTATAGGTGAAGCCCATCTTCCGTTTATATTCCGGAACTTCCTCCAGTCCTGTAAAGGAGGCAATCTTTTCAATATTGATCCAAAGGTCTGGGCTTGGGAGATTTATGACACATTCTGGATGTCGTTGAATGTTTTCGAGTGCCTTCCCCCCAAGTCCTATTCCGAGAACAATAGAATCTCCTAATGCCCAAGAAGAAGACAGTGGACTAATATTCGTAGTTCCATCTTCATTTAACGTGGTAAGCAGTATAGTTGGCATTCCGTAATAAAGGATCTTTGGTTTAATTTCACGAAATGACGAAACTGCGGGTTCAATGTTTCTATCCATCATACTCTCCCCTTTTCTACGATTTCATAATTAGTGTAAATCACGGGAATTTCCACCATCATCGAAGTATGGATGTAAATTTAATTAGACCTCTTTCAAATGCCATTCTTTAACCATAACAGTTGAAGATCCACTCTTCACTAAGGGATCCGACTGACCGATTTCAATAGCTTCCTCAAGTGAATTGCTTTTAATTAGGTACGCCCCTCCCTTTCCATCACTAAATGGTCCATATGCTTCCAATTGATTGCTTTCTTTTAACTTATTTAGATACTCATAATGGGGTTGAATAAACATCTTGTTAAATGATGAAGTTCTCATTGTTACAAGAAGATAATGTTTCAAGGTTTTTAACACCCTTTCACTTTGATAATTTCAGGAAAATCACACCAACATTTTGTTGTACGTAATTCAGAATTCGAACCATTTATTAGACCTAACTATGGGATAAAATGTTTCAGATTAATAAAGAAAACTTGGCTATCGCTAAGCCTTAGTCCAGGGGATTCCCTAGTTGCACTTATGCTTTCCTATTAGCTAAAAAAAGAAGGCAATCTCTTAGATCACCTTCCTTACTATCCTTATTTGCGATTATAATGATCTCCATAAGGTTCGGAAACTTTTCATTCAACTCACTTAACCGTAAAGATAAGTATCGATTTCTTCCCTCAACCTTCACACGGATTAAGCCATTCTCGCGAAGAATTTTATAATGATGGGATAAAGCAGTCTTCCCAGATAACTGTGTTTTTGATAATTTAGATTTGAGCCTCTTTTATACGATTTGATCACATAAAAAATGAGCCACTTAATTTCCAATTCTATTAACCTCTTCTATGATAGAAAGTGACCAAACTTACTACATATGAGAGGACGAAAAGGATGATTGAAATGGCTAAATTTCATAATATCAAATTCTTAAAAGAGGTTGAAGGTTTATCGCAAAGGCAAATTGCGACAAAACTTGGAATATCTCGAAACACTGTAAGTATATATCTTAAAAACAATAACGCTCCAACAACAGTCTTACGAAAAAATGTTTACGGAACTATGGAGTATTCTTCAGAAACAAAAAGAGTTATTCCGATCATTGATCAATGGCTAGAAGATGATCATAAGAGCTGGAAAAAGCAAAAGCATACAGCCATTAAAATTTATAAGAGATTAGTAGATGAATATGATTTTAAAGGTTCAGCCTCCAATATCCGAAAAATCGTAGCCAGGCGCAGAAAAGAGATTCAGGAAGTCTTTATTCCACTTGATTTTCAACTCGGACGCCAATTCCAATTCGACTAGGGAGAAGCTGACATTATTCTATAGGGTCGAACACAGCGCATTTTTACATCTTCTGCGTACAACTTTCTGCTAGTCGTATGCGGTTTGTGAGAGCATATCTTCATGCAAAACAAGAAGCATTCCTGGATGGCTTCGTTCATGCGTTTGAGTTCTTAGGAGGAGTGCCTACAGAAGGTCTACTTGATAATCTAAATTATGGTACGACGGGCTAACCCTTCTGACATCTTAATCTTCATGAATCTTTCAAGCATTTCACTCATGGTGTAGGTATCTTGATTAGTTTTAGATATAGGATTCTCCCTTTTAAACTTCCGATTGACCATTTTTCTTTGCATACAAAAAGCCCCCTTAATTTGAATTAAGCGAGCTACGATACCGAACAGTTTCTTGATAAGTCCTAGGCAGTCTTACATCCCAGTCCCAAACAGTCTTTCGTGAAACTGGACGAAAACTGTGCGGGAAGTCCCATTAATCAATACAAAGGTCGAAAATAATCACAAACCATTGCTATCATTGACTTTTTTGGCGGGACCACCTGGGAATCGAACCCAGCAGACCTGGCACGCAGGTCTCAAGCGGTTTTGAAGTTAGCTGGCCCCTGTTTTTCCATGATCTGAATATGCTCTTAAGTGTTGATATATCAAGGTTTTTTGATTTCTAGTAATCTCTTATAATTTATAATTTTTAAATCTGGGCACCGAGTATGGCACCACTTGATCGCTTAGTAATTGATACGTAAATTTAAACGTAATGATGCTAGACTAAAAAGTAGACACAGATTGTTATAATAAATATATAAATTTTTAACGAGGTGTGTCTATTGGCTAAAGGAAATGGAAAACGTTATGACGAAACATTTAAAAAAGAAACGGTAAAGTACATTGCGGAG
>JAUZPL010000057.1 GCA_030705955.1 Bacillota bacterium
ACAATATTTGCTTTTAGAGAGGGTTCCCCTAAATACAAACAAATTTATGAGCAATTTAAAGTATTTATTGAGAAGGGTGACATAAAAACTAACGATCAATTGCCTTCTATTCGTCAACTTGCAGAATCCCTTCAAGTAAGCAGAAATACGACGTTAATGGCATATGAGCTACTTGTAGCTGAAGGTTATATCCGTGGCGAAGGGAGAAAAGGATACTTTGTTAACGAATTGGAGCCAATGTTATTTAAAAATGTTTCAATTCCTACAGATAAAAAGGAAACAAAATCGGTAACACCTGTGATAATAGATTTCCGAGCAGGAGCCGTCGATCAAAACAATTTCCCTCTGAAAACTTGGAGAAAAATTGCTAATCATGTTTTAACATTAACGGTGAGCTATCAATACGGGGAACCATTCGGTGAAGACTGCTTACGTGAACAAATAGCTACTTATTTATTGCAATCTCGTGGTGTTAAAACACACCCAGATTCCATAATAATCGGCAGTAGTACCCAACAAATGTTGATTAACCTTGTACACATATTAAAGGATGAATATTCAAGCATAATTGTAGAAGACCCAGGATTTGATGGAGCTAGGAAGGCCTTTCAATTCCATGGTTTAACACTTGAAACAATACCAGTTTATGAAACAGGTATTGATTTTTCAAAATTAGAAGATATGATGTCAAGGTTAATCTTTGTAACTCCTTCCCATCAAAGTCCAATAGGGGTAAGTATGACCATTCAACAACGACAGATGCTTATCCATTGGGCTAACAAATTGAAAGGCTATATTATCGAAGACGATTATGATAGTGAATTCCGGTATTCGCAAAAACCATTGCCAGCACTTGCTTCTATAGATTCTACTAGGGTTATATATATAGGGAATTTTTCAAAGTCATTCCTTCCAGGAATTCGTCTAAGTTATATGGTACTTCCACAGAATCTTCTAGATCTTTATAAAAAGCAATATATTAATTTCGATAGTATGACTTCCCTCCATAGCCAACTTACAATGGCAAAGTTTATGGAAAAAGGAGAATGGATACGTCATCTTAAAAGGATGCGACTTGTCTATAAGCGAAAAATGCAGTGCTTTGTTTTAGAATTAAAGAAGCAATTCAAGCAAAATGTAACCATTATTGGAGAAGAATCTGGTTTATACTTATTAGTAAAATTGCATTTAAATCTTTCAGAAAAATGGTTAATTCAGCAAGCTTCTTTATATGGGGTGAAAGTTTATCCTACCTCTATTTATTTTGTTAAGAATCAATCAGATGAACCAATTATTAAGCTAGGATTTAGCCATCTGACTAGTGATGAAATACAGTTAGGCGTTAAGCTTCTAAAAAAAGCATGGTCATAAATAGCCACTATAGTAGAAGGGTGGGTGTTCCATCTGATCCTTTTTAAGCCAACTGCCCGTTAGTGCAGTAAGTACCGCTTAACAAAGATGAATAAATATTAGTGTTTATACAGTCTTACCCTTAAGTAATAATTCATAGTGATTAATAAACATACTGCCAAAACATACATTAGTTAATTGCCAGAAACAAATAATTAGTATTTTTTATCTTTAATAAAGATAAGTATTTTAAATTGCAGGAATTATGTAAGAAAACTTGAATCATGATGATGGACAATTCAAAATCTCACTCCAGATAAGAAAGGAGAATGTCGTAGAAGAACGTCGTAGAATTAGTAATCTACGACATTCTAATCAAAAAAACAGCACTTTTTATCATTAAAATTAACAATTAAGACATAAAAATTTTGTCGTAGAATTTTTTATCCAACTTTTTTGAGAGGAATGAATATATGCTACAGAATTTTTTTACCGAAGGTTTGAGAGGAAAATCAAAAGAAACAATTAAAACCTACAAATATGCTATCGAGCAATTTGAAATTTGGTTGGATGGAGCGGGAACTAATTTACAGGAATATTCAAGGACAGATATCCAACTATACATTAATTATTTAGTTGGTAATGGAAAGAGTGCAGCTACAATTAATAAAATTTGGAATGCGCTTAAGAAATACAGCCTATTTGTTTCTAAATCAGAATGTATTAAGGATATCTCTGTTATTAAACCGCCCAGTATTTTTAATACTGCCCCAAAATCCCTAAGCCGAAATGAGGCAAATTCTTTGGTAAGACAAATTGATAGGAGTAATAACATTCGAGATTTAGCGATATGCTTGGTTTTGTTAAATTGTGGACTACGCCTATCTGAACTAGTTTTTTTAGACAAAAGAGATGTAATCATAAGTGATCGAAAGGGTGAAATTATTGTACGATATGGCAAAGGTAACAAGGAAAGGACAGTACCACTAAATTCTGAAACCCGTAGGGCTATTATTAAATATTTGGAAACCCGTATGGATAATAACCATGCACTTTTCTTATCGAATCGAGGAGAAAGAGTTTCTGGCAGGGCTGTTCAACACATATTTAATAAATATGATGTAAATGTCCATTCACTTCGTCATACTTTTATAACTCGTCTCGTTAGAAATAATGAGGATTTTAGTCTAGTTCAATCATTAAGTGGACACTCAAGCGCGGATATGGTAATAAGATATTCAGCCCCAACCGAAGAGGACAAAATAAATGCTGTTAATAAACTTTAGTGATTTCCAACAAAGACCCTATCTTAAAAAAGTAGGGTCTTATCATGTATGGATTTTATTCTTCTTTAACATATTTTTAAAATGTCATGCAGCATTTTAAAAGTATTTCTTACTTTTTTTCTTTAATAAATCAATAGCACTGAATACCTAATCGTAAAGATTAACCATCATCACAATTTCATCAATTACTTCTTGCAATTCTTCAAGAGTAACCACAAACCACTCTTTAGGAACTAACATTTTACCATTTGCCCCTAAAATGGTAACATCTAAATTTTTATTTGCTAGGGCATGATGTATTGTCGTTTCAAACCTGCTGCCGATCATATTGTACACTTGATAGGTACTTACGATTTCAACCGGTGCATACAAATAAGTTGATTCATTCTCTGCATTCCTAATTCTGTTTTCAACCGAACCTGTAGTAAAGCCAATCTTGTATAAGTTCTTAATGGATTTAATTTGTGGATCGTTACTTAATGATTTTAACACGTAGATAAAGCCTGTAGAAACATCATCTTCTCTAACATTATCCAATAATGTCTTTTCATTGTCGGTTACTCGCCTTCCGTGCTTATAAAGTTCAGCGGATAACGAACGAAGCAACATATCTGACTCCGTTCCATTTTCAAAAATACACCGAAGTCGTGCATTAGTTTTCCCCTTTATCTTTTTTCGTTCTCCTACGTTTTCTACATAAAGTAGTACTCCTTTTAATACATAGAAACTATTAGTTTCGATATCCTGCTCATTTTTGAAAGGTACAATTTTTCGTTTTCCCTCTGTAAGTTCCCTATGACACTTCTTGAAAAGTTCCTCATATTTTTCAAAATCATTCAATCTTTTCCTTTTTGCAACATAATCGGGCATAGTAGTTACCTTTTGAAGCGTGCTTGTATCGAAAATCGACGTAACTGAGTCTTCTAATATACTCTTCCCCAGCAATTCAGATGTACCGCTGTTTAAGATATCGTCTATAGAGGAGATTTTGGGAATTTCAACTTCTTTTTGCTTCATTTCAAGCAATCCGATTTCATCATATTTTTTCAGATGTTCCATACGCTTAGAATCTTTTCGGATTCCATTTAGTCTGCTTGCAAGACTTCTTTCGGTTAAATCAGTTGGAACTTTGTATGGTTCACGTCCATTTTCTTTGACGAAATCAACAATCTCTAGAAACTTTTCAACTTCAAGATCATACTGGATTTTCGGAGCCTTTTTAGGAACTGTTGTGATTTCATTAAACAGCAAACTGTTAAAAATTTCATCAATCGAATAGTATCTATTTGCCATTTTCACGTTTTCTCCTTAACTCTTGCATATAAATTACAGCTTCACCCATTCGTCTTTCTATCGGGTCATCTGATTTTGGATTAGGTCGTCTACCTTTTGTTTGGAAGAACTCTTCAACCTTTGGCCAAATGAAAACTAATTCATCTTCATCAAATGTAATGCGTTTTGCGTCAATTGATTCCTGAATCAGTTTCAATACTGGAGAATTCAACTCTTTTGATAGGACTTCGAACGCTTTTTGGAATGGATTGATTGAATCAATTAGGTTAATGTCTAAGTCCTCGATGTTTACAAATTTATCCGCCATACGAATAAATTCTTTACTTCCTACGACTTCCGACTTTGCACCTTTCATTACAGTATCTAATACGATATGCTGTCTAACTTCTTCAATTTCTTCATCTGATAAATTTGGATATACCTTTTGAATTACTTTAGGAATTAATATTTTGTTCAAAACTTTAGGATCTACTTCTCCAGTAAACGTTTTTTGAACTTGTGAATCTTGCATGATTTTTGCTTTTAAATCATTAATATCATTTTCGATAATTTTTTTCACATTACCAGTTGATGGCTCTTTTAATCCCTTAACAAATAATTCCCCTGTTGTGGAGGATTTATCGCTATCATTTCTTCTTTGCTTAAATTTAAAATCAGGAGTAAGAACCTGTTCCATTAAGAGGGATGCAGAAATGGCTTTAAGCATTGTATTTACAGTATAAGTTACGACCTCGTCCTTTGCATCGGGTTGTGCAATAAGGTTAGTAAATTGAGCACGGGTTTTGTTATAACTATCTCTAGTACAACGTCCAATAATTTGCACAATTTCAGTAAGTGAGCCACGATAGCCTACTGTTAATGTATGTTCACAGAATGGCCAATCGAATCCTTCTTTAGCCATACCTAGAGCAATGATTATATCTAAATCATCTAACTCCTTTACATTCCGTAAATAATCTACGGCTTTTTCTCTTCCAGCTTGATCATCCACTAAATCAGCAATCTTTAATGTTTTTCCGTCAGTATGTCGTTTAACAAAGATGATTCCAGTTTCTTCATCTTGATAATCAACTTCACCAATCAAATCAATAATTAGATTCACTTCATCGTATTTATCTTTTGTTGATTCACCTGAATTCACATTCGGGATATGAACTATTGTCTTCAGATTTGTATCCAAAACTTCATCTATCGCTGAAGTGTACATTCCTTGATAAAAATGATACCCTATCCCAAATCCTTTTAGATATTCGTAACCATCTAGCTGTTCGTAGTAAGAATAGGTAACTTTATCAAACAATTCCTCATCTTCGGGTAAAAGAATCGGCACCGAATCCCCACGGAAATACGACCCAGTCATTGCGACAATGTGTGCTGATGAATTACGAATGATAGTACGAAGCAATTCACCTAACCGAGAGTTTCCATCAGCCGAAACATGATGAAATTCATCAATCGCAAGTAAACAGTTATCAAATTCTTTATCATCAATTTTTTCAAAAGTAAATCGTAATGTCGAATGAGTGCATATCAACACTTGATCATCCGATTCCATAAAGCGGAGAAATGCTTTTACTTTTGAACTATCTACACCAGCAGTTGTTAAGTTATTTCTAGGATCTACTTCCCAATCCGCAAAGAAACCATAACTTTTTAAATCAGTGTTTTTAAACGAAGAACCAATTGATCGTTCAGGTACAGCTACAATGACTTTCTTCAATCCTTGATTGATTAACTTATCCAAACCGATAAACATCAACGCCCTTGATTTACCTGAAGCTGGTGGAGCCTTTACAAGCAAATATTGTGAATTACGTTTATCGAAAGTTCGTGCTTGCATTTCACGCATACCATATTCATTTGTTTTCTTACTTTTTCCTGTTTGATGGTAACTGATTTCGATAATATTTTCCATAATTACTCCTATCGTTCAGTCATTTCTTGGTACATTTTAAGTAAAACTTCTAAGCGTTCCTCATCGGATTCAAAGGCTTTTTGACGATACGCTCGTTCAACAATTCCGTCTAAATTTTCATGTGCTACTTTTAAATCTGTTGGCATTTTTTCTTGATTATATAGTTTTGCTAAACTACCACCAAGCTCTTCACGAATATCTAAAATATGCAATGCCGCAGCTTCTATTTCTTGTTTTCTTCGTGTCGACATACTAGGAAAAGGAAAAGTATTGTACACAATTCCAGATGAATATCCATAATCGGTCTTTAACCTTCCAGTAACAGCTCTCATCCAAGTCATATGCATTCTTGATGATAAAATTCCAAAAAGACTTATATCTGCATTAGGAATAACATATATTTTGTTAGATAAGATAGTTGAGGATTTCTCAATACCTATCGGCATATAAAATCTATTTTCAGAACTAAATGCAGGAACAATAATACTCATTTTTTTGCCGTTCTTTGAATAATAGTGTTCAGGACCTTTTTGAACAAATGAATAAGGATTATTAGCTGCACTTTGAGTTGACTTTGCTTTGGATGACAACCTAGCTTGTCTAACTTGATCCATTCTGTCACGAACAATTGGATTGTCTTTAATTTCTTCGTAAGTCTCGGAATTTAACCAAAAACAATATCTAAATGTGTTATTAATAAATTCAACAGCACCGATATATCTCCAAATATAAGGCTTCAACTCAGGGTATCTTTCAATCGCTTTTTCTCTTTCCTCGGGAGAAAAGATTAATCCCCCTCCATCACGAGGCATACTACCAAAATCCATTTTAGGGAATCCAGAAATACTTTTCTCCATTTTAGATACTATTGTGTCCTCTCCCTCAGTCAAATATGGGGTTATATGCTTCACACTTTTTTCATTCATTCCTATGAATAGTTGTTTAGTATTAATAGTTCTGTCACTTGAATCCAACCCAACAATAATCACAGTAACACCAGCATTGTTTTTTGCATTGTTATTCCATTTGAAAGAAGTATAAGCAAAAGATATTTGAGTACTCGTTAATAGTCTTTTCCATATCAGTTCAACTTGCTCACCTTGACATATTGAATTAGTCGAAACAAAAGCCACCCTAGCCATTCCATCCTGTATATAATTCGCCGCTAATTGAAACCATCCAGCAATATAATCGACTTGCTTATAATTACTTTTTGGTCCAAAGACAATCATAAGGTCCTCTTTATGACTCTGGTTTTGTTTCTTAGAACCTAAGTACGGTGGGTTGCCAAAGATATAAACTTCCTCATTTTTGCTATGCGGACAAACTTCATTCCAGTCCACACTCAATGCATTTGCACATCGTATTTCACCTGCAGATTGAAGTGGGAGAGTCGCACGAACCTTATCGTTAAAGATTTCTTCTAGCTCCATATTCATTTGATGTTCAGCAATCCAAAGGGATAACTTCGCAACGTCGTGTGCAAAATCGTCAATTTCAATTCCATAAAATTGATCAAGTGTCACGGATGGGAGATACATGATAAATTCTGTCAATTCTCTCTGCCTTAACAGGATTTTGATTTCTAATCGTCTTAACTCTTTATAAGTAATAATTAAGAAGTTTCCTGAACCACACGCTGGATCGAAAAATTTTATTTTTCCAATTCGTACATAAAGAAGGTTCAACTTATCCATACTGTCATATGCTTTTTCAAACTCTTCGTACAAGTGGTCTAAAAACAATGGTTTAATTACTTTCATAATGTTTGGAACACTCGTATAGTGCATACCTAAATGACTTCGACTTTCTTCCGATGCTACAGATTGAATCATTGAACCGAAAATATCTGGATTGATTTTTGCCCAGTTCAACAATTCACCGCATTCGATAATTAGTTTTCTAGATTTTGTTGAAAATTTTAATTCTTCATGTGGGTCTGTGAATAACTGTCCGTTTACATATGGAAATTCTTTTAGATAAGAAGGAACATCATCTCTTTCAGTCTTGTCCAACACAACGAACAAATCAGTAAAGAATTTATTTAGATCTGCCCCATCTTCTCCAGTCAGTGTCTTAATAGAATTCGTAAAACTTTTGCGATTGAAAATGTCGGTATCTTCCGCAAATAAACAGAAAAGCAATCGAATAAGAAATAAATCTAGCCCTTTATTATTGTCAGTGATGTTGTTCTCTTTGTGAAGTACATCATATAGGCGAGCAAAACGTTCGGCTGCTTTGATGTCAGCAGGGTTTTCTTTTTCAAAATCAACTTTTTCAATACCTTTCCAAGCTAGGAAGAAATCGAAATATTGAGGAAGTTCCTCGAACTTAATATCGAGCGATTCCTGTGTCTTTGTGTCTTTCGCTAAAATTCCATCAAAGTCAGTAACCAATAGGTAACGCGGCTTGGATGATAGTTCAGCCGTTTGATGTTCTACTTCAACAAAGCCGTCAAACAGCATGCCTTTCCTAGTTTCCTTAAACCATACCTTATTCTTTAAATGAACTTCACCTACTCTTTTCGTAAGGTTCTGATTTCCGTTTTTCAAACGTGTAATCGTAGCTCGCGGAATATCATAAACATCGAGTAATTCGTATAAAAAATCTGAATGATCTTCCCGATTAACTATTTCAACAATTTTATCTTCTAAATCAATAATCGCCATTTAATTCTCCTCCATTAACAATGGGTTTAACCTTCATATCGTTAACAAATCTTAAGTAACTGCCTATCTATTTAACTCTATCTACAGTATACTGGCTAAATTCCCTTTTTGGCATATTACGTACCGTTCTTCTGAATTCCTCATATCTTAGTTAGTTACTTGAATTTCCTATTTAAGATTAATATATGTATACTGCAAATTCCGTCAACCGACTATTTTTTCTCCTGAGAAATTGTTGGTTTAATTATAACATTTGTGTAAATATTTACATTAGTGAGCCAAGAAATACTTTTCATACGGTAGTTTATAATTGTAACTTGAATCAGTCTTATTTATATTACATTTCAAGAAAAAATTACTTAAATAAAAATTACTCCCAAATTTACCTTAGTTGAATTTCCCTTTATCCTACATTGTTTCTCTGAAAATCATTTGGCAATTTTTTTGTTCAATAACTAATAGTTAATAAACCAAGCCCATTCAAATTTATAAATTTTCGCAAATATGTATCTACCAATATTCTTTCTTTTAATGGAATATTTTCCAACTTGGCTATCTTTATGTTTTTGGAAAATCACCTTTATTACTCGAGCAATTCATTCACAACTTTGTTATTATAATGATAAGATATAGGTATATTAAATCTTTAAGGGGGTGTAAAAGGATGGCAAAAGGAAGTTATTTAAAAAAGCTCTTTCAAAGTTTTAATGAGGGAGATTTTGAAGAATTCAAATCCATTGCAAACCATATTATTGACGATGAGCGAAAGAAAAATCATTTTCAACTTGCAGATGAGTTACAGAGGATTATTAATTCAACCTCATTTAAACAATTAAGAAAGGCTGAATCTAATTTTAATAATAATTTACTCCACCTCCTTCCTAAAGATAAAGATTCTAATTTTAATCTTGTTGATGTGAAAACATCAAAAATTTTATTAAAAGATTTAGTACTTGATGATTTTGTATATAGGCTATTAAAAGATTTTATTCGTGAATATGAAAGTGCAGAAATTATTGAATCTTATGGTTTAAGACCACGCAATAGATATTTATTTTGTGGACCACCGGGGTGTGGTAAAACGGTGACAGCTGAAGCAATTGCTGGCGAATTAGACATTCCAATCTTATACACCAGATTTGATAGCATTGTCTCTTCCTATTTAGGTGAGACTGCATCAAATTTAAGGAAGATTTTTGATTTTATTGAAAAAGGAACTTGGATATTGTTTTTCGACGAATTTGATGCCATTTCAAAACAGAGAGATAGCTTGGATGAACATGGTGAATTAAAGAGAGTAGTCAATACCTTTTTACAATTATTAGATAATTATAATGGTGATAGCATTATTATTGCCGCAACTAATCACCAAAATTTATTGGATCAAGCCGTTTGGAGAAGGTTCGATGAAGTTATTATGTTTGATAAACCTAATGAAGAGCAAATCACTGAATTATTATGTAAAAACTTAAAACGATATCCTTGTTCAGAAATTAACTTTGTAAAACTTTCTAAAGAATTAGTTGGTTATTCACATGCTGATATTGAAAGAATAGGGCTTAATGCAATAAGAACAGCAATAGTTGAAAATGATATCTTTATTGACGATAATAAAATTAGAAAACAAATGGAAATTTATAAAGAACGATCGAAGATTTATAACAATATTAATGAATAAAATAAAACCGATTATATACACCTATTAAAAATTAAGTATACAATCGGTTTTATTATGATTAATTTTTATCATAGGAAGGGCTTAATTTTTCTTCCTAGACTCTTTGTCTAACACGAGTTCGATTTCGTAATTCTAATACTCCTCTGACTTCTTCATATAGTGTTGCTTCCTCATTCTCATGTTCGATAGAAATCACAACTGCATATGGTTGCGTTTTAGGGCCGGAATACCATCTTTCTTGACACTTTACTACTAAATAATATTTATCCCCATAAACCTGTTGCGAAGTATTACTTGAAGAAATTCTATGGCTAGACCTTAGAATTGTTCCTCTAGAAATTTCCTGCATGGACGGAGTTAGTTGGCATCTATGTTTTTTTAAATGCTTTGGTAACTTGTCATTTTCAAATTCATCACTATTAGGCTTACAAGTATATTTTGTAACTTCCTCTAGAGAAAGACCTCTATATAGTTCATAAGCCATTTTAACACCCGTGTAATCTATTCTACTATCTCTGCAAGGTGGATTATAAACAAGTGTTAAATGAAGCGTCGCTTTACCTTTTTTATTATAAATTGTTTCAGTAATAGGGATTTCAAATATATTCACTTTATTGATTTCCATTTCGCCTTCGTAGTACATCGTTACATAGTGGTCATATGAGTTTATTAAGAATTTTTCCCTAACATCCCCAAACCCTTGTATTCTAGTATATTTTTCTTTTAATTGAGCGTGTTTGAGTTCTTTATTTTTGTATTTTTCGGATACATAATTTTTTATTTTAGTTTCAGTAATACAAGTATTGACTAAAATTGCTCTTAAAAGGTTTCCTTTTGCAAAAGGTAAGTTCCTTTTAATTAAACCAATTAATCTTGTAATATATGGTGCAGCAAAACTTGTACCTGAACGAGTTTCAAACCAACTACCAATAATTGGATTAAATAGACTTGTAGATAATATACCTAAATTACGATCAGAAGTATTCAAGTGTTTAGTACTCGTATTAAGTGAGTAATTACCACCATATGCAATCGTCTCGGGTTTAATACCATTACCATAACCATAGCCTACACGAGTGAATGGAGAGGCCTGTTCCTTCCCTGTAACTGGAACGTGTTGAAGTTTCTTATCACTTTGATAGGGGGTATCATCCTTTACTTTTGATCCAACTGTTAAACAATTAACAGCTAAGGCTGGAGGAATTAGGGATGCCATTGGATCTTCCAATAAATCGTCATAATACCTTTCTAAAATATTTCCATTGTGATGGTGAGGTGTATAGTTACCCGAAGAAACTACTATTACTACATTATATTCATGTACTAACTGGTCTAAAATGTAACTCCAATGATCCATTTTTGTATTAGGTTCATAAGGGAAACGACTATCTCCTAATGAAAGGTTAAATATGTCGCAGTTATATTCATTAATAAATTCCTCAATTGCCTCTTTTACAACGTTTACAAGAATTTTTTCATCTGGAAAACTATTATTTTCATTTGTTACTCTGCCATTTAGAAGTTTAAAAGGTAGTTTAACAGATTCTACATTCAATACGTTATTTAAATCACCAAATTGAATAATACCAGCAACCATTGTTCCATGTCCTTGTTGATCAAAGGGGGATTTTATTCCACCAAATGACTCTGAAGCAACAACAGATCCTTTTAACAGGGGATGGGTTGGAATTATTCCACTGTCTAATACCCCTATTATAGGTGAATCCTCACTTGGTGATTCAACGTTTGGTAATTCATTAATAGATAGCTGATTAATGTTATCGATATTATATATTGAATTTTGCGGCATATCCACAAAATACACATTTTTATGCTCCAATAAATCATTTATGAAACTGCCCTTTATAACTACCTTTATTAGTATCAAACTTTGTAAAATACAGTCGTCCAATAATGTAGCATGGAAGGAAGTCAAAAACTCTTTAAATAATGATACTTTTTTATGGATTTCCTTGAGGCTATCATCACCAGCGTATAACTGTACATCAAGGGTATAATCTTGGCCCTTCTTTATTGGTTCCTTACTAAGTATTGGTCCCATTTTTTCTTCAGGTGTTTGAAAAACAAATTCGTCAATATTTGCAAATTGTGAATAATTCACTACTTTAGTCTTTGCTATTAGTTCTGCTGTAAAATCAGTCAGATTTGACATTAGTGCGTAAGAATCTTTCACTTCAACAACTGAAATATTATTAGGTAATTCTGCTAACAATGATAATCCCAATTTACTGAAGTTTATTGGTTTAGAATTATCCCGAACAATTTTAAAAATAAAATCTTCACCAATTTTCTTAGTGGCCTCGTACTTTTCCTTATTAGTCTGAAAACTGTTTTGTAATTTCTGGCCATGTATTCTGGGCTGTATTTGTCTATCCGGTCTTCTGTCTGGTCGTCCCTGTCGAACGTAATTTATATTTTCTTTAATTAACTGTAGGTGTTCATAAGTCAATTAATACATCTCCCAACAAAATAGCAATACAAGCATCCTTTTTCTAATGATATCAAAAAATTACAAAAAATAACATAGTTCTGCTAATTTATAACATTCCCTTAAAAAGTTTTCCCCGAAACATAAAAATGGTGAAAGAAATGCTACCAAAAAAGACCCTCCTCTTTTGTGAAATAGGGTCTGCATTCATTGACTAAATTGATTAATGTCAAACTCAATTTTTTTCCTTTCCTATTTTTATTACAATATTTGATTCCATCTCCTCAACAGTTTCAATTATTAGAATTGAAACAAATTGCGCCACCAAGGCCCCATACCAAATTAAGATTGAGATTCTCAATAATGACTGCCATGTTTTTAGGAACCACAAAAAAACCATTCCTATACCAAAAGATAGTAGCATACAAAAAAATTGAATGATTACCTTTAATGATTTTGTTAAATTTGCCCCTCTGAACAGTCTAGAAACTATGTTAAAAATTATTGCACCGATCACTCCAATACAGGTGATTATAAATGCATAAAAAAAGAAGTCTATGTTTTTTTGATGGTCAACTAGCCTAATAATGATCCAATAACTCATGATTGTATAGGCATTAATATAAAACAAAAAAAGTACTATAAATACTAAGTTTTCTCTAAATGAGTATAATCTCCTTAAGTACATTTTGGCACCTTCTTTTGTTCTTATATTAGCGTAGAAATAAAAATTTGTATGGTCCTATTAATTAAAAAACGTTACAAAGACCTATTACTATTTAAAAAGTCTTTTCCAATTTATCAACAAAAATAGGGACTTAAAGCCCCTTTTTTTCAGGTATATTGGGAAATATAGTTGTAACCTTCATACTTATTAGCCAAATAAGTCCTCCAAAAGTAGAAAAGAAAGTGTAAGTTAATTCATCAAAGTAACCTGTGGCCTTTAATAGAAAATTATAACCTAATACTATAACCATACATAATAAATATCCTAAATAAATAAAGAAGTGCTTGTAAATGGTCATTAAAAAGTCTTTTTGTGCAATTGCCTTATTTATAGAAAAGTAAAGCTCGCTAAAAATGTACGCACCGACGATAGCAAATAAAAAGCAGTTTAAAAATGTATATTGACTAACTTTATCGAACAGAATCGGGACCATTAAATATAAAAAGGACAGGTTAATAAAAATAAAAATTAAATAGGTAGCAGCTCTATGAATTTGATGTTTATACATATAATTTCTCCTTTTAATGAACATTATTTCCAAATAGGCAAAACAAAAACCACAGAAAACTGGAATCTGTGGCTTCGTGTTTACATAAACCCATTTTCATTTAACACTCTTTAAAGATAGGTTATCCTCTTTACTATCTTCTCCAAAGTGAAATTTAATAATATCGTATGTTACAGCACCTGTAATTACATAATATGTAATCATGACTAATAAGGTAAAATTTCCTTTTAATAAATATGCCACAGCTCCAAGGGACATACCGATTAGTAGGGTCTGAAAAAATAATAAAAACTTCAAAAGTTTATTGGCCTTAGCCTTGATTAAACAATACCTTTTAAATTGGAATCTATAAAAATAAGCCCCAAAGATCAGAAATAGCGAATTAATCATCAAATATTTCTGAAAGGAGAGAGAGTTATTTACCGACACAATCCAATCCCACTTTAAAGAGAAGTACAATCCTATCACATTAATGACAATGCTCGAAACAAATGCCAAAATATAAATAATCGTTTTTTGCCACATGAGTGCCCACTCCTTGCACTTTTCTTCATAGTATCATGGAATTTGTCAAAAGTAAGGGCCTATTAATTATGCAACCCTCTTTTTAAAATAACAATACGCTATACTTAGAGCATCAACTTCATCATCTGAAAGTTCCTTATCTATACAATTAAAAATTTCATCTATACATTTACGGGTCATGGCTTTACTCGCATGCCCATTGTTTGTAGTAATTTTCTTATGTGTAGCCGGTGGAAACAAATAAGCAGTGATACCATGTAATTGACATGCTAATAAAATCACTCCAACCACATTGCTTAACTTTTTGGTAACATTCCTATTTATTCCAACAAAATTATCTTCGATTGCCACTGCTTGGATCGAAAACTTTGTAAGCAAAATAGATACTCTATTAAAAATATATTCTAGATTCTCCTGCAATGATTTTTCCTCTTCTGTTATTATGCATTCTGTGTAAATAATACATAATTGGTCATCTATCACCGCAATTCCGGCACATTTTAATGCAGAATCTATGCCTAAAATCATCAAAAACACCTCCTTCGAATAAGCCAATGTGAATAATGTCTTATGTGGAGGCTGACTATCATTAGTAAAATTCTAATTACAATCTTTTTGGTTATTATAAGCCCGTAAGATAAATTCTAATTCGTTTGTATTGCAATCCATTGTGTCAATAATATATTCCTTAGAGTTCTTGAAAAAGATCTTAACGGGAAATTTGTTATTGTTTGGATTAAACTCCAGTGTATAAGCGAAACCATCCTGCATCCTTTCAATTGCTTTATGGATATCCTCAATAAAAAAGTTCCCTTTAATTAAATTAAAATCACGATGGGATAGATAGAATGAAGCGTATGTCCCATTGTCCATTAAAATTTCCAAGTAAGTTCCATGGTAAAGTTTATGGTATGTAACCGATGAAGCACCATAGAATAATTCATTTAGATCAATAAGTTGTTCTGTGCTATACTTTTGAATTGTTTTCATCAATATCTCCTCCTTTTAATTGAATTTCCTACTAGTCTTTTAAACTTAATTAATCGCTTACCTTTTAATCTGACAAAAATGTTGTAAAATACTTTTTATTTTTTCGACCAATGCAACATTATTACAGCCATTAAATGTACCACCTCTGCCATGTTTTTCACCAGCAGTTGCTATGAAATCTACCGTTTGTCGCCAACGCGATTACTAATAAGATAAGTTCAATGATTTTGAAATATAAAAAAGCCTAATCCCTCTATGTTTTTTATCGAGGAATTAGGGCTTATAATCTTCCATAAACGCAGATTGTTGAATATCATTGCAATGCTAAACTTATAAAAAATAAGTTAATTTATCTCTTCGCCAAATACTTCAATTCTTTCGTCAACCAATAATTCTCTGTATTTATTAACAGTAGAATGTATTTTTCTAATATCCTTAATAAATGAAATTTTATTGGATAGATTTAGTGAATAAAAATCCATATAGCTCTTTCTTTTTCTATTCCTCGCACCTTGTTTTTTTATTGCTTTTACATTATAGGGAATTAAATATTTATCAATACTATTTTCTAAGTCATTTTTTAATTCTGTATATAAAATCAAATGATAATTCTGGAACCAATATTTTTCTTCTTTTTTATCTTTTAATTCATTTATTTGTTTTTTATTAAATAAGGAATCCTTTAAGTAGTATGAAATTAACAACTGATTATTAGTCTCTAAGACTAGATCTGTATTCTCTTTTAAAATGCTTCTAAATCCTAACGATTTTATTGCATAATAATAGTATAACTGTTCCTCATGAAATGACTTTGTTAACGAAACTTTGTATCTCGAACTCAAAAAAACATTAAAATCTTCACTTTTAAAAATGTCTACACTTTTAACTTTACCAATTGAGTAAAGTAATGTTTCAGGAGCAAATTGAAAAATAAAACACAAGTTATGGAAATTGTAATAATCAATCTGATATTTTGACATTTTTAATTCGTGAAAAAATGTAGATTTGAAAAATGTATGTAAAAATGTTCTTTGAAATTTTACTCTCTCTAAATTAGACATCCGATATACCAATTGATTTGAAAAATACATCTTGTTTTCATTTTTATCTTCAGTGAATCTAATTTTACTTTCAGATATAATACTTTTCCAATACCTTTCTGCTAAATTTTGTTTATTATATGAAAGGTATGTCCATATTTCAATTCCTTCATCTTTTCTTTCGAGATTGTATTTTTCTAAAACTTTGTCAAAAATATTTATGACTTTTACATTATCTGTTGTATTGCAAAAGAAATAGAAGTCATCAGAAAAATAAGAAAAATCACATTTGATATTTTCTTTGTCTAGACTTTCTCGTATTTCTACACTAATACTTACTAAAAATAATTCTGCAAAATACAATGAAAGATAATTTCCCATTAATAATCCATTAGTATTCCCTTGGTTTAAGTTAGTTAGGTATCGTTCATCTCCATTATTTTCAAATACTATATTATGTGTATAAATTCTTTCATAGTAACTTTTTATATCAAGTTTTAGTAAGTTATCATACACACTAAGCAAAAAGAAATCTTTCTCTAACTGCTCATCATATACCCCTGTAGCAAAATCTCCTGTTTCAATGTTTGGTACAAGTCTTTTTCGAGAATCAAATTTTGATGGATCATTAAAAGAAGCATAATTTTGAAATTGTTTTAATGCACAATAGAAATTTAATATATTCGGCATTTTAAGAACCCTATATTTATCATCATTTTTCCATAACCGAAAATTTAAAGGCTCTGTCCAACTAATATCTTCAAGCTCTAGTTGATTTATATCAGGTTGAAATAAAACATTATCTATATTTAAAAAATGTCTAACAGGATTTTTAAAATTATAATATGTATTTAATCCCATAGAATTCCTCTCTTTCATTAGGTTGTATAGTGTTTTAAAATTCAGTTAATTAGAAACACATTTTCGAACTAGTCAGACATCATCGGAATGATTTATGCTTTTCTTTTTATAAGTAAATATTTCGTTATTTAAAAACATTTCTACACAATCCACGAGCATATTTTAACACAAATATCCAATGATTATGGAGACTATTTCCTTCATAATCTGGCCCTAAAATAAAAAAAAGAGCACTTTTTCTTGCAGGATAGCGTCCTTTAATGGAATAACTTAAATATGATCTTATGTCCTGAAATTACTTAGTTCATCTTTTACTAACACAACCGATCGTTTAAGTACAATGTTTCACAAATTTTTGATTAAATTATGGTTTCATAGCATCTATAATTAGAGAAGGAAAAACAAGCTTTTCAACTTGGTTTCGAGGGTCATACTTCTTGGAACGAAGAATTACACCATCAACTCCATCCCAATAATTCTGATGAAAGTCCCCTTCCTCATCGCAGTATTCAAGCAATTTAACTTCATATCCAGCACTTTTAAACAATTTAGTCATAGTTTTATAATTGTGGACGATTTTATGACTAGCTGCTGAGTGGTCTTTTGGACCAGGACCACCTACCCGCACAATATTTTGATAGGTTTCATCTGGAAAATAACCATCTGGTACTGCAAACCGAATATAGCCAGAAGGCTTTAGGTATTTAAAACACATTTTTGCTGACTCTATACCTTCTTCATAGGTAAGATGTTCCCATATGTGTAATTGTTATTGAACTTTTATTAAATCCATTTTGCCAAGTATTTTCGTCTAATATATTTAATTCTTCTTCCTGTGTATGTAGCCACCCTGGATTATTATTATATTCCCCAGCACCAATAACCTGCTTAATTTCGTTCTTTTTTATATCCAAGAGTTCCACCTCTTAAGAGTTATTCCTTAATATTTTCTTTCTACATCATCTATATTCCTTCTTCAACAATCCTCAGTTCAATAAAAAATAGCCACCGATATGGCAGCCGGATCTTCAAGTCTTGCGCCCGATTCTGAAAAAAAATAGTTCGCTTTATTATAGGTGTATTCATAATTTTTCAACCAAAGGATAGGATAACACTTTTATTAAGTTCTTTTGAATATCTCTAGCATTTTCAAATTGATTTATAACCTTTTCCATCTTATCTAATATTCCTTGACTTTCTAAATAAGACCTTTCGTCTTTTTTAAACTTCATCAGTTCTTCTTCATATGCTTTTTCAAGTATTCTTATTTTAGCTGGATTAGAAAGCTCTTTATAAGGAATAACATTATCAAAACGGGAGTATAAGGCAGTTCCTAGCCTTTCTTTTATCTCTTTTTCTGACTGATAGTTGGATGTACAGAAAATGATAGCATCGTCTAATTTTACCTTGTAAAATTTATCTTCAAAAACCCCCTCATCAAACATTTCATAAAAAGCACTATAAAATAAGGGGTGTGCTTTATCGAACTCATCTAGTAATAGTACGTTAGTTTCTCGTTCAGTTAAATCTTTCGCAAAGGAAAACACTTTGTCTCCAAAGATATAAGAATAGATATTGTCATTATGAAACATTGACAATTGTTTTCTAAATAGTTTTTTACCGTTTAAAATTTGGTTAAATAACTTTGCTGTTTCTGTTTTTCCAACGCCAGGAGGACCGTATAGCATAATAACCTTTGGTTTATTACTTTTTCCATTTGTTAAAGGATATAGAGACTGTAAAATTTCGTATTTTACGTGTTCTTGTCCAAAAACTATTGAATCGAACTTTTCCTTTATTTGTCCTAACCTGTTTACCGTTAATCTTTTGTAACTGTATTCCTTAAATTCTAAAACAATATCCTTATGATTTCTCAATTGTTCTGTAATTTTCTTAGGAGGATTTTGTACATAAACTTCTTCAAAATTTAGAAATTCCGCATAAAGAAAAATATAATTTACAAAGCCCTCTATAAAATGCTCTTGAACAGCTGAGTACTCATCTGAGTATATAATAAGGGACTTAAAAGGACTTAGCTTTATATCATTTCCTTTTAGATAAAAATCCATAGTATATACTACACTTGTTAGTGAGTTTTTGTTTTTTATTGGTATGTATTTATTAAAGGCTTCTAATGGTCCATTATATATTTTAAACTTCATATATCATCACCAGAAACACCTGCAAGCAATACATCAAAAATTTGTAGTTTATCACTTTCATCTTCTACTATTTGTTCATTAAATATTTCTGCAGCTGTTAATTTTTTAGTTTCTGTTTCTTTCGAAAATTCATTTTCCATTAACAAGTCTTCTATTTTACATTCCCCTACTTTAATCCCATAATAAGTAAGATTCATCTTTGTTAAATCTGTTAATGTATAACTATTTCTAAATGAATTTATATTAAAGCGTAAAATAGATTTTTCTCTACCCTTCACAGCCAACAATTCATAATAGCCCTTCGCAGCTTTAAGAATCTCATCAATATCAACAAAATTAAAATCTGATAATTCTTTCGTGTACTCGGTATCCTCTTTTAAAAGTTTAATATATGGAGAATACATTTTTATAAAAGTAAAAGAGTCTCTTACTGCCCCAACCCTAAACCCTTTAAAAATAATAATTTGATTCTCATTTTCTTCGCTATCTGCAAATTCTACAAAGTCAGATAGAAGAGTATTGGTAATAGTAGATTTTAATAAAGAATCCTTAGATTTTTCTATACTAGCATTACCTGTAAAAAAGATACTCGCTTTTATCAATGATAAAAAACTTTTTCCAATACCCACTTTTCCTTCTGCAGATCCATTAACCTTATAAGCGAATTTCCCACTTTCTTCATCAACAACCTCAATATTCCCTCCATAATAAATTTGTAAAAAATCAGTTGAAGAACCTTCATCAAAGTAAATAACCTTGTACAACTTTTGCTCACTCCTTTTGCTATCTTTTAAAGAGATTCATTACATATAATTCTTTATTTCGACATATATATAATTTAATTTTAACATAATATTACAATTATTCCCCTTTATTAAATCTTCCACAATCTGGCCCGATTGTGGAAGACTGCTCTTATGGGAATCAATTAATCTTATATAACACTTAAAACATTTTTGATTATTTCAAATGTTTTAAGTGGTAAGACAGTCTGTCATTCATTGGTACGATTTTTGTCATTCAGTGGTAAAAACTATGCTGTCAAGGATTGTACTTTTCATTGGCTGTTATCGCACCTGCAAATTCGCCTTGCCCACTCAAAAATTAGGCTTAATTTGTCTCTAGATTGTATTTATTTGAATTGGCAATATAAATAAATACGGAGCAATTCTAGCCCCGTTTAAGCTGTTACGATAGAGTGATACTTTCAAGCCCGTTGATTACCTCACTTAATTGTTCAGGTTCTACAAAGTACTCAGATAAAACTGCTAGCCCGAACTTAAAGAGATCCAATGGGTTTTGAAATACTCTAAAATAAACTACTCTATTTACAAATTGATACTCTATCCCATCAATTTCAATTGCCTGTACTTCCTCATTATTTGCACTTCTGTCAACTAAATAGAAGAAATAAATATCCTGGGAACTTGGATCTAAAAGAGTCCATATTGGCGGTTTTGCTTTCGTTATTACAATGTAATAATCTCCCACAAAATTTATATAGTTGCCCTCCCATTCATTCCATTCTTCTTCAAAAAATAATTCGATTTGCTTGTTAATTCCATTGAAATCTCTATCCTTTTTTTCACTCACGCTGTTTTCCCCACTTTCTTTTGGTCGCTATTCCATTCAGATTTCTTCAATAGCATTAACTCAATTATTCCTGCTAAAGCATTACTTGATAATTCTTTAATTGTAATAGTACTTTTCTGATTTACTGACAGGTGTATTTCCTCCTCTATCCTAGAGACTTTTATATACTTTACCTATTAAACACAGAACAAACATTCCCTTTTTTTCACTTCAAAATATAACTACCTTGCCGTAAATAGTATTAGAAATTCAATGATTGGATGAAATTGCTAGAATATGGTGGGGTCCAAAAATCGGATATCGTTATCAAAACGAAGCTGGTGATAATAGGGCGATTATGTTTCGGGGAGTAAGATAGAATTTAACGTAGAAATTAAAAATTTCCATTACAGTATTTGTTAGTTAACATCGAAATTTGTTTAGCAAAAGTTAACCTAATTGACGGGGTTGATAAAAAAATCCCTTTATAGATTTGATTAAAAATAGAAGATATTCTATAAATAAATTGTAGGTCCAGAAAGTAATAATTATAGCATCTCATCATAGTACAATTTATAATCAGCCTACAAGAAAAGGAGGTAGATGATTATAATGACAAATCAGTTAGAAAAATTAAAATTGAACAGTAATAACTGGATGTGGATTTTACAAAGGGTTGACGAATTAAGGAAACATCTTCTCAATATTCAGAATGGGGAAATTCTTTTTTGGCTAGATGGTGATTGGTTCTTTAAAAGTGACAGAAAGGAATTTCCAATTGACTTCCCCCCTCCTCATTTTATCCTTAATAAAGAAATACTGGGTGAGATTGACGAGAAAAATGTGGAGAGTGTTATCTTCAATATCATTAAATTATTCAGATTATATAATCAGTACATCCCATATGAATACATTGTCTGTGAAGACTGTGATGATTGTGATAATTGCGGTGAATTTAACAATGATGTTATCTTTGAGCAGTTTAGTAGAGCAAATAAAAATATTGATATACCTATAATTTTAAAAGATGGGGAATTTGGGGAATTCAGCCACTCGTATAGTTTTCATATAAAATGTAATCCGATGAATTTCTCCTATATTTTTGAATGGAATAAAAATAGGGAAGATATTCGGGTTAATTTTATAAACTCCGTGTTTGGCTATGCAAACATTGATTCATTATCTTCCTTTCTTTTCGAAGAAGCCCATAAAATTTATGACTATAAAACATTTACTCGATTTTGTAAAGAGTTGCGGAATTTTCAAATCTATTATTATCTAACTACTACATGCAGCGAGGGTGAATTATATACTTCAATAACTGAATTAGAGTTATTGAATCCAGAAAATAGAAAGAATAGATTTAATCCAACTAACATGTATCATACTATTAATAATGCAGTAAGGATTGGAGATATAATTGATTATTTCAATTTGAACATAGTGGTAGATGATGTAAAGGTGTTAAATAGACATATAGATATTTTCAAGTTCGACGACAATTTATACTATTACGGACCACCAACGGAAATTATCCCCATTCCAATGCTGGAGTATAGTGTAAAAGAAACAATTGAAAATCCAAAACTTGAGCCATTCTCTTTCAGAAAATACAATTGTGAATATAATAATTGTTATAGTTTTGTAGTGAATACTGGAAATAGCCAAATTAAAGGATTGGTGGAATGGAATTATCGGGAAGCATGTTATAAATTTAATCAAGATAATAATAACATTTACTTTGAAACTCCTAATTCTTTAGTTCACCACTTAATAGAAATTTACGCAAAAGATAAACTCATCAATATGGATCAACTAATAAAAGAATGTACTACCTTAATTAACTCCATTGAAAAGTCTTCAAAAGGGAATACTAATCTTGACTATCTGATTTGCCAGATTAACAATCCTGATGAAATTGAATGTTTAATTGATGATGATGGTTTGCCATTTTAAAATCTTCTTATCAGTTATACTGACGTAACTTTAAACCGCCTTGACATTTTAGGGCGGTTAAATTTTTTGATTTAAAGATAAAACTAGAAAGCTCTATTATAAAAATATTTATTTAAATTCTAACCCCTTCTACAAAACTCTTTAAGAAATTCAAAATAGGTTTTCTATAGATTTGATTTGAAACTATGTTTGTTTTATAACTAAAAAGTAGGTAAATTATAGAACTTTATCGCCATACTAATTCGCAACACTCTTTATACACAACCTACAATAATTATTTGGAGGTTGATACAAAATGAAAAAAAGTGAAAAAACAAATATTATGGGGTTTAAGGACAAGTATAACAGTGGTTGGATTTGTGTCCTAAAACATGTTCAGGAATTAAGAAAAGCGATAGTATCGAATAAAACAGAACAAATTCACTTTTGGCCTAATGGAACATGGGCTTGTTACGAGGATTTTAGTGAGTCTTCAGAAATAGATGAACCCCTGATTTCGCTAAAAAAAAGAGATTTACAACCTATTAAAGGAGAAGCAATTAAAAGTATGCCCTTTAGTATTTGCGAGTTAATGTTTGGGATAAACCACTTTTTATGCGAATTAGATGTTCATGAATATGTACAAGAAAGAAAAGGTTCTGAATTAAAAAGTTTCCTATCAAGGGATCTCTTATTAGACTATTACCACTTATACCATTTTGAATTTAAACATAAAAACATTCATTTCCATTGCGTCATTGAGTGGGAAAAATCCCATGACTCTTTAAGAATTAAATTTGATGAAGATACCATGGGAATTGCAGACGGTATTAGGTATATAATAAATTATTTATTTGAACTATCCAAAGAATTATATGATGATTATCCTGCCTATTCTTCATTTTGCAAGGAGATTAGAAAGTTCGAAGAATTTTATTGCAAAACATTAAACCTTACTATATCACAAACTACAACACCTAGTGAGGTTTCAATCCTTGAAGAAGAAATAGTTTGCTTTGATGAAGAAAACAGTTGCTTTTCACGTGGTAACTTTATTAGGCTAAATAAACTAATTTCTCATTTCGAATTAAATATTCCCATCATGGACGACAAAGTTGAAGAAAAAATGATTGGATACGAAATTTTTTATGATATATATCATGACTTTTATGGATTTATGGATGTTAATGCAATTGAATGGGCTGTAATTAAATACTTGGAGAATGATGAAAATGAGGCTTTTGAGACTAATGGAGAAATTACTGAATTTGTCCCCTCAAACTCATATGATTTTTCTGTTCCAAATAAAAAATTTGAAATTAATTATCGAATTGAATGGGATTCTAACAATTACTTTAATTTATTAGACAATTCGTCTAAGGCAGTATTAAACTTCAATTATTTATCATCTCTTTTAGACTACTTTGATAAATTATCAGAAAAAATAACAGATTACAATACAAGGATTATTTATTACTCAAGAATTGCTGAATTCGGTAGGATACTTTTTGAAGAAAAACATGATTATAATCAATTTAACTACATTCTTTCAAGGATAGAAAGAATGGAATCGTATATTGACTCAGAATTTTTTGGGCTAATCCCATTTTAAAATTTGATGCCTAGCTTAATAAGTTTGGCATTTCTATCCAAAGTTAATTAAAAATCTGTACAAATTGATTTAAGGGGAGTGCATAAAATGAAATATGATAACTTACCTGCAAGTCTTCTTTATGTTTTTTATAAAGAAATGGAAAGAAATATAATTAACGGGGGAACAACAGAATCACTCAAAAAGGAGATAAAGCAATTAAGGAATGCTGCTAAGGATAGGGGGATAACCTTTTTTAGTAAAATCCCTACAAAACTTTAATATTTCTTTATAAGTCATTTCCCAAACATATGGAGTTAAAATTATGCCTTATTGCCTTCTGTATTCCCAGTTAAAACTTTATCATACATAGATATAATACAGATAATCAAATAATAAAAAAGTAGCAGAATAATTTATATCCTGCTACTTTTTGTTACTAATATTTTCTGTAATAATACTTAGTAACTTGTGTGTATAATGTTGATACCGGTGGTCGGGGTCGAACCGACACTCCAGAAGGAACACGATTTTGAGTCGTGCGCGTCTGCCAATTCCGCAACACCGGCGTAATGAAATTGTATTGTAAAGCAATGCCGAGAACCGGAATCGAACCG
>JAUZPL010000058.1 GCA_030705955.1 Bacillota bacterium
CCCGCGGAAAGCGAAGCGCCTGGAGCGCAAATCAACAGACCAGTTTAAAAGCTTTATATAAATATTATAACAAATTAACGCGGTGAATTGTTGAATGGAATTTATAAAATAAAAGACTGCCGAAACTTTTTCGACAGCCTGAGGCAGGAGAAATCCTGCCTTTTTCTTTTTCTTTGAAACAATTTAAATATCCAAAAACCCCTCCCCACCATCTGAACAAGTACTCAAAAGGCAGGTCTAAATAGGAACCACTACATTCTTTTTTAATTTCATTTCGCAAAATAAAACTTTAAGACAATGAAATATAACCTTCGGAAAAAAATATCGTTACCAAAAGAATTGCTGATAAATCCAATTCGCAACCATCAGTGTAAAACCTAGGGAAAGATTAATCCATCCTAAAAATAATGAAACCTTTTGTTCCTTTTTCATTACTGCGTATTTATAAGCTTTATTGTCCGTAAATAGAATTAATATCCCTGTAAGAAAAAAAAGAATGATTACATACCATAAATATCCTAAAACCATACTATTTACATCCTTCCCCATACCTATTTTGCTTTCATGCCAACACGATTTAAATGGGTATCCACTTTTACATTAAAAGTAAGATCATTTTTAAATATTTTCTCCCAGTTTTCTTTTGTTCGTACACGTCCTTTCCAATATTTAGGTAATTTAGCTCGAAAATATTCTCCGAATCCAAATATATCAGATTCTTTACTTTGTGTTTTTTTGATAAAACTTTTTATAGATTCTTCGACACTTCCTGAAAATTCCTTTTCAATTTTTTTAACCATACCCGAATTTGCAATGTAGACCTTTTGGCTTTGCTTTTCATCAATCTCACATTCATATCGGACCCTAATTAGTACATGTGGTTTCCCCTTTTTCAAATAAACTTTAATTCTCGACCTTCTAGTTTTTGTCCCAATCATAACCACTGTATCAGTACCAGGTACCATACTAAATGCACCATACCCTCCTTTATATATCCCTATTACAGACATAAAATCTCCAATTTCGAGGGGAGATGTCTTTCCAGCCATACGTTCTCCTTTAAAAAGGGCAAGACCATTTAACTGTATATTATCTTTCCCTTTTATTGATAAATAGGGAAGATATGCATCTTGACCTTTACTAGATAGATGAGTCCAAAAAAGACCAATGAAGCTAGGTGGAAATTTCCCTAGTCCGGATAAGTTATCAATCATATCCGCTAAATAAAGAGATGGAATTCTCTCTAATTTAGGGTTAACTTTCATATAAGAACTGGCATGCTCTTTTGAGACGACAAGATTAGCTGTTCTTCTGATTTGGGGATTGCGTCTGAGAAAATCATTAATCTGTTGGGTGCCTTTCCTTGCCACTTTTTCGTTTAGAACAATTATGCGGAGGTGTCCAAGGAACAATGGATTTGAAACCTCTTGTTGAAGATTGACAAGAGCATCATCAATTGTATGGCCCACGACAGGTATGACCAAAACAGGATTTGTTGGACCGCCTCCACCTTGTTCAGGGCCAAGAGGAATTCGGCCTGGGACCGCAATTTGTGCAGTTAATTTAATCATTTTCTCATTAGAAATGGGAAGTTTATTTTTAAAATGGGCAATTTCATCCTCGTGTTTTTGTTCTTTTGTTTTGGCTTCATCTATTCCAATTGCGAGAATATTTGCGCGCTTATCAATTTCTTTGCTATCCCAACATCCGGAAAGCAAAGGTAAGAGCAGAAAAATAAGTAGGAGAAGTGCAATTTTATGATTGTTGTGTAACACTTTTTTTTCGCCTCCAACTTAACCAAATATCAATTAATAACAATAGGCCTGGATAAAAGATTGTGATAATCAAGCCAATCTTACCAATAAATTGGATAATCTCATACATTTGGATAAGGTTTTGAGGAATCATTGCTAAAATAAACACTATTGGCAAAATGAAATAGGAAAGCATTTTATGATCCTTAAGACTAAATACCTCTTTTATAGAGTTAATCGTAAAATAATAGCTAGAAAAAATCGTGGTAAAAACCGCAGTCACCCATACCGCTAAAAATATGACATCTAATCGCTGTAAGATATTTCCCGGAACCGCAGTTGTTCGAGCTAGCTCTAAGGTAGGCCACAGTATTTGTTTTATTTCCTCCGGCCCGAAAACGGATACTGTCGCAATAACGATTAATAGATATAAACCTCCTGATACAAAAATACCCCAAAAACTTGCCTTCATGGCTTTTTTAGGCTCTTTCATATATGGGATAATCATGGTCATGACGAATGACCCTTGAAAAAGTGCAGATATGGTTAGCATTCCTGTAAACATATCTTGTAGATTACTTCCAAGTAGAGGCTGCAAATATAATATGTTTCCGTTTTTTAAAGATAAAGCCACAATAATCAAACCAGGGGCCAAGATAACGGGTACATAAAAATTGTGAATATAAGTAAACGTGTTAATATTGTTTCTAGCACTTAGGCAAGCTAAAGTAAGCATGACGATAACTGTAACTTCCAATGGTGTTTCCCGAAGAACAGCTGCAACAACCACTTCCCCAAATTCACGAGCAGCCAATCCAGTTAAAATAAAGAAAAATATAATGACAATGAAGCTGCAAAGCTTACCAATCCATTTTCCAATAATATTTTCATTATAAGTAACAATTGTATTTTGAGGATGCCGAACCCCAAGAAATGTAAGAATGAATAGGCCAATAGCTGCTAAAACAATCCCAGATAGTGTCACAATTGGTGCTCCAGTATCACCAGATTGAACAGCAAACAATGGTAACGGAAGTACGCCTACACCTATAATGGTACTGATTAAAATAGATGTCGCTTGAAGTGTTGAGACTTCTTTCGTATCCTCCATTATTCAAAACCTCCCATTAATCATTTCCGATTTTGTTTTTCTTTAAAATGGTATTTTCATTTTGAACAAGCCTTTGGCGGTTATTTGCATGAAGAAAATTGGGCCTTTTAGGCATCCACCATAATGGTGCGCGAATGATAACGTCCTTTATACCTTCAGAATTACCTGGGGAGACAGGTGCCATATAGGGTACCCCGAAAGACTTTAAAGAAAGCATGTGATTAAATATAAAAATGATTCCAACCATAACACCGTACAATCCAAAAATTCCTGCTAAAATCATTATGGGAAATCTGAGCATCCTCAGTGCAAAAGCTGCTGAGTAAGCGGGGGTTGCAAAGGAGCCAATGGTTGTGATAGCTATTACGACAACAGTGATTGGACTAGCTAAACCAGCTGCAACAGCGGCTTGTCCAATGACTAAAACCCCAACGATTGACAAAGCTCCACCCACTTGTTTTGGAAGGCGGACTGTTGCCTCTCTTAAAACCTCCATCGATACCTCTATTATTAGCACCTCAATAACAGCTGGATAGGGAACACCCGCCCTTCCTCCAGCAACTGCAACAGCAAAATCAGTTGGCAGCAATTCAGGATTAAAAGAGATGAAGGAAACATAAAGAGATGGAAATATAAGTGAAAACACAAGGGCTAAAATGCGGGCAATCCGAACAAAACTCCCCATTAAAAACCTTGAAGAATAATCCTCTGTCGTTTGGTAGAATTGATTGAAAACAACTGGGACGAGTAATGCAAATGGAGATCCATCCACAAAAACAGCTACTCTTCCCTCAACTAAATTAGCTACAGTTTTGTCTGGCCTTTCAGTGCTTTGAGTTTGTGGAAAAGGAGAAAAAGGATTATCTTCAATAAACTGTTCCAAATAACCTACATCCATAACAGCATCAATATCAATTTCTGACAGCCTTTTTTCAACCTCCTTTACCACCGTCTCGTTAACGATTCCTTTTATGGAGCAAATTGCTACCGTTGATTTTGTAAGTCGGCCTATTTTCATCATTTTTACCTGTAAATCTGCAGTGGGCAAACGGTACCGAAGCAAGGCAATATTCGTTGCGATGTTTTCAATAAATCCTTCACGAGGCCCCAAAATAACCTGTTCTGTTTCAGGTTGATTGATGGCTCGCTTTTCTACATCCCTAGTTCCAATATGAATAGCTTCCTTAATTCCATCAATAAAAATGACTGTTTCACCGCGTAAAAGAATCTCAATTAACTGGTCAAAATCCCCTCCAACCCTTGCCTCACTATGATATAAAGTTTCATTAATAATGATTTCATTTAACATAGAAAGAGGTTTATCACGGCCTATTAAATGTTCAGGAACATACATCAAAGGTTTCAATATGTCATTATTTATTATGTTTTGATTGACTAAATTAGAAAAATAAATCATTACTGCCTGAAATTGTCCAAAGATTTTAAAATTCTTTAGAATTAGATCATCGTTACTCCCTAGAACTTCCTTTATTGAATTCACTCTATCTTCAAGTGAATCAGAAGTGTCAGTATCCATTTGTTGTTCCAACACTTTACTCTTAGTATCCTGATGGTTCTTTTTTCTACTATTTTTTTTCTTTTTCATATTATAAAAACGAAGCAAGTAGTCCACCACCTTATTAATATTTTTTACCAGATTATCGATAATATCCCTCCATTTTTAGACATATGGTAAAGAAAATTCAATGTTTATATGACAAAAAATTTGTTATCTACGTCCCTAATTAAAATTACTTTAAAAGACCTAATCAGAAAAAGCGATTACCCATTGTTAAGTAATCGCTCCTTGCTTTCATTCTGTGAAAAAACAAGTTTATAAATGTGAATTAAATTAATATATTAGTATAGAAAAAATATTGAATATATAAACATTTAATTGTATAATTATACTAAGTTAGATGATAAAAGTGAACATCATAGTATTTGGCGTAGGCGGGGCTGATACAAATAGAATTGGCGCATGAAAATTTTCATGCGCCTACTCTGTCTTCTTTATTAGGTTAAAATTTCTCTACCCTTTTATTAATGCCTATTATTCTCTGCCATCCTTTTGTAATGGGAAGTTTTTCATATGACTACCATGCTGCATTTCCATTTGACAGCCACCATTCATCATAAATCCTCCGTGGTGATAGTCGTGCCCTTCATGGTGCCCTACAAAGAAGCCAATAATAATTCCAAAAAGAAAAACTCCTAATAATTTAAAGATCATACAACATTTTTTCTTCCTAAGATGAAAGAATTCTTGTTTTATTTCTTGCTTTACCTCTTTTTTAATTTCTTCTTTAATGCCATTTCCAGTGTCATTTTCAGATTTTTGATTCGTTTCAGGTAGAGGCTCATGATTCTCGCTCATTTCTACCCATCTCCTTTTTAATTCGGCCTGTGGTAAATTATATGCCGCATGGCCTAATTAAAAAGATTAAATTTTTATTAACAATTTAAGAATTTATTTCTGTGATAACTCCAAATGTATTACGCAGAAAAGGAACTAGGTTTCTTCGCTACTTCTTTCAAAGAATGATTTTGTAGTAATACCCATCTGTACAAAAGCTCAAGGCCATTAAATAAACATTCCACTAATAAAATAGCTACTAGAACATCCAAAATAGCATGTTGTTTTATAAACATTGTGGCAAGGATAATAGAAGTTGAAAAACACCCAACAATCCACCGATGCCACTTATTTATCCATGAACAATTTCGAATCGCTCGTATTAACAAATAACTACTCATTGCATGGATACTTGGAAAACTATTAAATGGATGATCAATTCCATAGATATACTCTAGTGTTTTTGAAAGAAAATCATGACCAATTAGCACTGGTCTTATAGGGCCTTCGGTTTGATAAAAATAATAAATAATAAAACAAATTAATAATCCAAGGTCAAAAACAAGTATCGTTTTAAACGCAAGCTTATGATCTTTAAGACAGAGATAAATTAACGATATGGTTATATATCCAACCCACGCAGCATAGGGAATTACAAAAGCTTTTATAAATGGAATAGACTTATCTATATTTGTAACAAATGTATGGACACCGCGATAAGGCGAATTTAAATTAGGATATATAAACATAAGGGCAGGAATACTGAATAGAAAAAAAAGAACACCAAGTTTTTTCCATTTCTCATTCATTTCCTATAGCCTCCTTTAAGTGCAAAGTAAATGGCAAATGATTTTCACTCTGCTAACTATAAACGAACTTTCTTAATTCATTCTTAACGGACTTTTTTGAAGAACCAATTTTTAACCAATTCCTTAAGTTCCCGCCATATAAACACAAAAGAAGCTTGAAAACGCTCGTTGCGTTTCAAGCTTCTTTTTCTAATGATCATAGTATTCTTTTTATAAACATTTTGATCTAATTTTACAAGTGCTCTACTTTTAGATTTGGTACAGTTTCATTCTTACTATCTTTTCGACTAATAGACAAATATCCAACAAGGAGAACAATTATAATTGTTAAGATAAGGCTGACTAGCCCTTCCCCCATTCCAAGGCCGCCACGAATGGAAGGCACAGAGATCCAGTCTGAAAAGGAAGCTCCCACCGGACGTGTCATAATGTAGGCGAACCAGAAGGCAAAAATCTCATTTAGTTTAAACTTCCAAAACCCTATTGCAGGTATAACAAGAAAGAAGGAAAACAGTAGTCCAGAGGTAAAGTAACCTAAATGCATGGTTGAAGCTGTCATATCTCCAGAAGCTGTACCAAGTGCAAATGTTCCTAATACCGTACACCAGTAAAAAATTTCACGACGTTTGGTATAAATACTGTGAATGGAAAAAGTTTTTTCTAGCTTGTACCAGATTGCGAATATGATAAAAAGGGTTACTGCAAAGAATAGAGTGGAAACAATGTATGGAATGCCCAACACAACATGGACAACATCAGCAGCCATTGTTCCAAATATGCTGACCATTACGACCACTAACCAATAGATCCAGGCAACATATCTTCTTACTAAAAATTGAAGTAACAATGATCCTATTAAACCAACCCCACAAAGGGCAACAGCAATGATAGGATTCATATTTTTGACTAAATAATCAGAGAAAACCTCACCCATTCCAGTAGTTAACACTTTCGTAATCCAGAAAAAGATTGTTATTTCTGGTACTTTAGTAAGGATTGTTTTTGCAGGGTGGGAATTTCGATTTAAGGACTTATACATTTGTTATTTCTTTCCCTCCATTAATCATTTCCTTTAAAAGGTAACATAAGAGATGAAACGCAATTTGCGATTCCTAGCATTTCTATTTATTTGCTCCGTTTATGACATTAAGTGAATTGTGTAGAGCAGATTTGCACTGGCTCGCATCAGGGTTTGCTGACCGGACCGCTGATAAGACAACGTCAATCGTTCCATCGATTTTAGTCCATGTTTTTCCATCTATTTTCCTTAGCTTTGCTTCAGATGTGTCCCATTGATGTTCCAAATTATCAGCACTCTTTTTAGCAGTGGTAAAATTATTTGAGTGTACATCGTTAAACATATTATTTTCAATCTTAGCAAAGCCTGTTAATTGCCCGGCAAGTGTAGTTTGTGATGAATTGGTTTGTGAAGCTATATCATTACTCCTCCAAATATAACCTCCTATACCAACAACTAAAAAAACACACAGTACACCAACAGTTTGTCCCAAAATATTTTTCTTCCTTTCATTTGTTCCTGTAGTTTCTCTTTTTACCGCTATATCTATTTTTGTTATAGCTAGAACAACGATTATAGCTAAAATTGCTATCAGAAAAATAACACTAGTAACGGTTGTACCCAAGCCTAATCCACCATTCACTTTTGGTTGAGAAAGGTAATCTCCTATTGATGCTCCGAGTGGACGGGTAAGAATATAAGCTACCCAAAATGCTAGTACCCCATCAAGTTTGAAAAACTTCCATGCTAAAAATACACAAGTAATAATAAAAATAACTATTATACCGGTATTAAGATAACCAAGTCCTAGTTGTTCGGAATATAGATCTCCTACTGCAGTTCCAAGTGCAAAAGTGAAAAGAATCGTTAACCAATAGAAAATTTCTCTTTTACTTGTATAAATTGAGTGAATTGAGAGTGTTTTTTCGCTGAGAAACCAAAAAAGAAAGGTTAATCCTAATAGCACAGAGAAAACGGCTGTACTAAGCTCAAGAGGTACTCCCATACCGTCTGTTAAATTATCCGTTACCAATGTTCCAAATACGCTAATAAGGACGACGGTTATCCAATAAATGACTGGAACATATTTAGTAGCTTTAAATTGAAGAAACAAGAAAATAAAAAACGCTATGCCCATAATGATGGTAGTATTTGTTAATCCAAGTCCAAGGTTGAAATTTAGGAAATCAGCAAATGTTTCACCGACAGTTGTGCATAAAACCTTGATTATCCAAAAGAAAATAGTAACTTCTGGTACTTTGCTTAATAAAATTTTCAGTGTATTTTGGTTTGTTTGCATTTATATTTTCCTTTCTATACTGTGATCTTTATAAAAGACGAAGATTTGTGCTAATATGTTCGTTAAAATAAAAAGTAGAACAAAAATGATGACCAAAGAATAAATTTAAAAGACTATTTTTGAATAAATGTGATCTTTAAGTTTAATACAAATATTTAAAAAGAATAGGTGTTCTAGAAAAGTAATATGAATATTCAAAATAAAAGCCTGTTTAGGTAAAATGCTAAACAGGCTTTTAAAAAATACTAATTTGTAAAAAGTTCCTTTTCAGTGTTTATTTAATTTTTCATCTTTTATTTATAAGTTATTTCCTTTTACTTAACCTGTAATTTTTGACCAACAAGGATCAAGTTTGGATTTTCAATCCCGTTCCATTCTTGTAATTGAGCAACAGATGATCCAAAGGCAATAGCGATTTGTGATAATGTGTCGCCTGATTTTACGACATAATAAACAGGTCCCGAAGAGCCTTGACTTGTGCTATGAAGTTTAAGGATTTGACCTGCATAGATTAAATTCGGATTATGAATTCCATTTATCTGCACTAATTCATTCACTGTTGTTCCAAATTTAACCGCAATTTCACTTAGCGTATCCCCTGGCTTAACAGTATAGGTTGGTGGTGCCTCGTTGGACGATGAGCTTGAATGACTAGCTGAAGCCACATGTTGCTCTGTTGCCGTATTCGATACTGTCTGTAAGGATGATACATGACCCCATGATCCAGCATCAGTCGTAAAATGATCATAATCCACTTGTACCCCGGCTAATGTGACATTGTACTGATATTGGAGAATTTGTATGAAGGCAGCTATATTACTCCTGGACCATGAGCTGGTCTGCCAATAAAAGTCCGCCGAGTTACTTGTATGAAGACTTTCAACAACAGAATAGGATCCATACACCCCTACTTTATAGTTTTTATCCAAACCTTCCCTAACACCAGTAAAATAGTCTAAAATAGCACCTATGTCGCCCGGTTGAGCATCATAATCCACAGTGAAATAGATTGCACTTCCTTCCGGCTGTCCAATGGACTTTGCGTAAGTTGATGCCTCCTTTGAATCTGAAATTCCCTTTTCCTTTGTAAAAAAAGCCGCATTAGTTGGATTGGTTTCCCAAATGCTTACAATCTTTAAACCAGCGTTTATGATGGATTGGGCTTCCGCTCTGCTCATGGTTTTCCAACTATTCCCTAGGTAGCGGCCCACATATTGAATACCATTCAACTTTAAACCAGCAGCTAATGACTGATTAAGCTTTGTTGAACAGTCAACCCCATTTAAATGTGTCATAATAAACTCCTCCTTTCTATACATTATTTGAAAATCGTTACACCGTGTAGTGCTTTGCGTCCGTGCCTTTTCACTCAATTTTTCATGCTTTTAATTCTGACCAATTATCTTTATTAAGCATTAACATACCTTCATAATCATAAGAAACATTATATTGTATAAAAAAATTACTCTAATGTTCACAGGTATGTTAGATATTTCCTCTAAAAAATTATTATGATGTAACTACATTATTCAATTTAAATATGTTTGGAGGAGACATTGTGAAACAATTCTTTGCATTTTCAGTATTAATTCTACTATTTTTGTCAGGATGTTCATCGGGTAATTCTAATACAGCTATGGATGGACAATCACTCTATAAAAAAACCTGTGCCTCCTGCCATGGGGAGAACTTACAAGGGGCTGTTGGCCCAACCTTAGTAAATATTAAAAGTAAATATTCAGAAGCTGATATTGAGAAAATTATAAGTAAGGGATCCCAACACATGCCTGCTAATCTTCTAGATAGTGAGGACTCTAAGATTGTGGCTAAGTGGCTGTTGACAAAATAAATTAGGCTAGAAAATTATTAAACTAGCTTATATTTTTCAATCTAAAAAAGAAATGGCTCAATATATTGAGCCATTTCTTTTTTAGATTATATATTATAAAGTCTGTGTAATGCTATCAATTGTAATTTCTACTACTGCTCTAGCCCAAGGAAACTGCTGTTTCATCTTATCAAATTCGATTCCAGACTTTAAGAAAGTGGCTATCCCTTTAATACGAAATCCAGTACCTGGGCCATTAAAGCCAGCTACCTCCCTGCTTCCAATCGTCATGAGGATTCGATTATTTTTTTCAATATTTGCTTCTGTAGCCTTCATACCGCCTGCAGGATAAATCAATTTTCCACTTTCTGAAACTTGAACATAGCTATTCCAAGTATTTGATAAATATGGCCCTTCCTCCCCTTGGGTTGCAATAGCAGCGACTCCCTCATGCTTTAATACTTCTAAAAATTTTTCAGGTATCATCATAATCCCTCCCGATATTTATACCAACATTATTATAAAGAAGACAGGGAACTGGTAATATGATTTAAATCAATCCCTATATAAACTTTATTTTTTTAAATATTTTTTACTGTATAAATCCCAACAAAAAAAAGGCCTCTGAGAAACGAGGCCTTTACCATTAACAACAACTGCTTTCATTTCCTTTAAGCACCAACCCATTTCGTTGTTGGTCAAATTCAAGGGTTAATCCATTGGTGTACTCTTCAATATGAGGATCAATGGCTACTTTAATTTCATTAATAGTTAAAATTTTATCTTCAGCTTCTGGCTCATCCAGAGCCAATCCAATATTTGGCTGTCCTCAGCCAAATCCTGCAAAATATACACGAATTCCACTAGCATTTTGATCTTGTAGAATCTGCACTAACTGATCTCTTGCCTCATTTGTGATGTTCATCTTTTTACTCCCTATTATTTATTAATTGTTCTATTTGCTCAATCCCTATCATATCAAAATCCAACCAAGGAATAACAGCCATTCGTTCTGATAAATCGTCCTGCACCTTTTGAATCCAATTTTTCTCTGCTTTAGCTCTGCCGCTAAGAACAGGGTCAATGGTATGGGTTGCAAAGAAGCTTTGATTAACCACCCACCAATGCGGAACTATTCCCGCACGCTTTAGATCGTTTTGTAATCTTTCTGCTTCGAAGACCGGTGTTGCTTCTGGAAGGGTCGTAATGACAATTTCTGTCTCACTTAGATTTCTCAATCGAGGCAATAACTCCTTCACATTTTTCGTAATTTCACCCGTCGATCGTTCTAATTCCTTATGAAACGAATGAGCGGCATCTAGTAAAAGTAGAGTATGCCCAGTTGGAGCGGTATCTATTACGACAATTTCTTCATTTGATCTACTCACTACATTAGCAAATGCTTGAAATATGGCAATTTCCTCTGTACAAGGTGATTCTAAATCTTCCTTTATATAGGCAATCGCATTTTCATCTAAACCACTAGACACTTTGCTTAGAACTTCATTTCGGTATTTTTCCACTTCCACTTTTGGATCAATACGACTAACTGATAAATTGCTTTGACAATTATCTTCATTAAAATAATAGCCTAGATGTGCAGCAGGGTCAGTCGTTGTCAAGTGAACTTTATGTCCTTTTTGACTCAACCCCATAGCAATCGCGGAGGCAATCGTGGTTTTACCGACACCCCCTTTTCCCATTGTGAAAATCAATTTGATGTTTCGTCGTTCCAAGTCTTCAAGCAAATCTTGAAAAGGAGGAAGGGAAATCTCCGCATCTTCAGATATTTTTTGTGGCTCTGTCTGGTTTTTCTTAAACAATTTGCTTAAAGAATTGATTCCAGTCAATGAGAACGGGACAAGTGGAATTTCAAAAGTAGGCAACTCCGCTAATCCTTTTGGGATCCGACCAAGAGCTTGTTTTTGCTTGCTGTAAAAGGCTTTAGATACCATGTCATCCTGTATAAATGTTTGGAGAACGCCGTTGATAAGAAGCATTTGATTTGTCATTCCAATAGTGAAAAGTTCCTTTGAAGCTCTTTCTGCTTCTTGCAGAGAATTTTCATCAGGGCGGGCAACTAAAATCAAGGTAGTTTTCCTTTGATCTGATAGAGCTTCAACTGTTTTCCCATAGAGGTCTTTCTTTTCACTTAAACCAGATAATGGACCAAGGCAACTTGCACCATGAGTGCTCTCATTTAAAAAATCAGTCCATGCGGTTGGAAGATATAAAAGCCTTAAAGTATGACCCGTTGGAGCAGTATCAAAAATAATATGGTCATACTTAGTTTGAACCAGCGGATTCGATAATAGATTGGTAAATTCATCAAAAGCCGCAATCTCCATCGTACAAGCTCCTGAAAGTTGTTCTTCCATCGATTGAAGAACACTCTCCGGAAGTTTTCCCTTATATGGTTCCACAACTTTTTCACGATAGCTCCTCGCCGCTTCTTCCGGGTCCAAGTTACATGCAAAAAGGCCTTTCACGTGTGAAATAGGCTTGATATCATTTGTTAAATCCGTTTCAAATACATCTTGTAAATTGGAAGCAGGGTCTGTAGAAACAATGAGGACCTGTTTCCCTTCATTTGCTAAATAGATAGCTAGTGCACTGGCGGAAGAAGTTTTCCCTACACCTCCTTTTCCAGTAAAGAAAAGAAAGGGAGTGAATAAATGATTTTCAGGTTGGAACAACGGAAACATTCTATACATCTCCTATAAAAGTTGATTCTTTGACTTTTTCGGTTCTAATTCGGTTTTATCTATCTGAAACCAATTGGACAATTCCTCGTTGGTAGGATAGGATCCTTCTTTTACTACTCTTCCGTCTAAAACAATAATTGGTAGCACTTCTGGCCCTTTTTCATTCAAAAGCTGATTGACTTTTTGATTAGAAATAAAAGCGTGTGGCTCGCTTCCCAGATTAAAGCGGGTAATGAAATATCCTTTCCCCTCCAATAAAAACAAAGCAGATGCCACTCTGACCAATTCCGAATCGACATTAGGACCACAAACACCAGTAGGGCAGCACATAGCAGGATCAAAAACTTCTAACTTCATTCCAATTTCCTCCATTTCTATAGAAAAGCCAAGATCAGTCTTGGCTTTTCTTTTTTATTCTCCAGTTTCACTAAAACGATTTATTCTCTCACCGATTTCATCCCGCACCCTTTGGAAAAATGCCCATTTTTCTTCTTCTGTTCCTTCAGCTTTCGCTGGGTCATCGAATCCCCAATGCACACGTTTTACATGTGGAGGAGTAACAGGACAGTGGTCAGCCGCGTGGCCACAAAGTGTAACCACTAATTCCGCATTGTTCAAAATTGCAAGATCAATGACTTCAGATTCCTGATTGGAAATATCGATTCCTACTTCTTTCATTGCTTTTACTGCATTGGGATTTAGGCCATGTGCCTCAAGACCGGCACTTTTTACTTCCCATTCTTGTTTATTTAAATATTTTTTTGCCCAGCCTTCTGCCATCTGACTACGACAAGAGTTTCCTGTACATAAGAAGTAAATAGTTTTTTTGGACATGTTAAAATTCCACCTTTGTAGTTAGATTTAAGCTGCATCTGTTTTAAAGTATTTCTTTTGAAACCAAAGAGCTACATTGACTAATCCAATCATTACTGGCACTTCGACAAGCGGTCCTATAACAGCTGCAAAAGCAGCACCTGAATGAATACCAAAAACGCCAACCGCAACTGCTATCGCAAGTTCAAAGTTGTTACTCCCTGCTGTAAAAGCGAGGGTGGTCGTCACTGGATAACCTGCTCCAATTTTCCTTCCCAAAAAGAAAGAAACAAAGAACATTACCACAAAATAAATGAGCAAGGGAATGGAAACCCTTATGACATCAAGTGGTAAGGTAACAATCATGTTGCCTTTTAATGAGAACATCACAATAATGGTAAAGAGTAAGGCTATAAGAGTGATTGGGCTGATTTTGGGGATAAATACCTTCTCATACCATTGTTTTCCCTTTGTTTTGACAAAAATGAATCTTGTCAACATTCCACTAAAAAATGGAATCCCTAAATATATAAAGACTGTTTTTGCAACCTCTGCCATCGTAATATTCACGACCGACCCTTTAAGTCCCACCCATTCAGGAATTACTGTTACAAATAAGTAAGCATATACGGAAAAGAATAATAGCTGGAATACCGAGTTAAAGGCCACAAGCCCTGCGGCATATTCTGTGTCCCCTTTAGCAAGGTCATTCCAAACAATCACCATTGCTATACAGCGGGCAAGCCCTATCATAATGAGTCCAATCATATATTCTGGTTTATCTGGTAAAAAAATAATGGCTAACAAAAACATTAGTACTGGACCAATAATCCAGTTTTGAACAAGAGAAAGAGCTAGCACCTTTACATTTTTAAACACTCTACCCATCTCTTCATAACGTACCTTAGCAAGTGGCGGATACATCATAAGGATTAATCCAATTGCTAGCGGAATGGAGGTAGTGCCGACCTGGAAGTGATTGATCCCTTTCACAAAACCAGGAAATACAAATCCCATTCCAATTCCTATGGCCATGGCAAGAAAAATCCAAAGTGTTAAATACCGATCCAGAAAAGACAACCGTTTCTTTTCTGTATTCCCCATTTCTTTAAACCTCCCAAATGTTTATTAGCAGCCACACCGAAGTGTGGGATTGCTCTTTTCTATTTGTTTTATTTTTTCAGTTTGTTCAGGCAAATGGTTCAAAATATCATCCAAAAGCGAAAATAACTCGCTTGTGGCATTTAAGGAATAATAAATCCATTGTCCTCTCCTTTCTTCTTTTACCAGGCCTAAATCCTTTAGCTTACGAAGATGTTGACTAATGGATGGTTGGCTCATATCAAAAACTTCCAGCAGTTCACAAACACAACATTCACGTTGTTTCAAAATGGATATAATTGTAAGCCTTGTTTTATCACCCAATAGCTTCAAAAGTTGAGATGCTTGATTTATTTCTAGCTCTGTTTTTTGCATACTGTCACCTGACCTTTTCCTTACTTCGAAATAAGTATATAACTAACTACTTATATATTCAATGAAATATATGTGTATTTATAAAATTCCCTAGATATAACTTTTTATCTGATGAACAAGAAAAAAGGTTCAGACCCCATCTAGTCAGAACCTTTTCATATTGGATTACTGTTTTCTTTATTGTGCATGTGTTTTCTCCATATTTAAACTATTAACAGCAACTATGAAGAAAATATGGAGAAAAATTATAAAAAAAGCCTATGGAATGAACATTATCCATAAGCCTTACTCTTTTAGTTGGTGTAAGAGGCCCATAAATACCGTTTTAAAAGCACCTAAAAATATATAAAAAAACTTTATTAATATATCACAACTGGCTCATATTGGGTGAGATTGTCATAAACAGATTTCATGATGTTTGGTGGAGTATTCACACATCCACCTGAACCTTGGGTAAGATAGGCGGTTACTGCCCAGTTTTTACGCCAGCTGGCATCGTGAAATCCGCAGCCACTATTCGTAAAAGGCGCCCAAAAAGAAACTTTAACGGAATAGTGTGGATTGCCCACTTCGCTGCCTACAAGAATAGATGGTGATTGTTTATACATGATATACCAGACGCCTGTAGGTGTATCTTCATGGACATCATGTCTACCAGTAACTACAGGGGAAGTCACTTGTAATTTTCCATTTTTATAAATCCAAATACGTTGTTCCTCAATTGAAACTTCTGCATATGTATCGCCAATACCATTATTTGTTGTTAAATGATAACCCGTACCATTTGTAGTCCACCCAACTCCATAAATATTATCAGCAAGAACTGACTTATCTCCTTTCACGAAAGCTGCTTTAATCCGATCAGTTTCTTTTCCAATATCAATTGCCCATCCAAACGATTGTCCTTTTACCGATATCACAGATCCTGTACGTGTCTTAAATAGGAAATTTTTATTTAAAGTTGATTGAAAACTATTAATTTCTGTAATCTCATTTTTAATATCAACCGGATCAATAATAAACTCCATATTTTTAGAAAGAGTAACATATTTAATTAAATTGCTAGCTTTTAAGGAATAAACCTTGTTTTGTACTGTATAATCAACATTTCTTTGAACTAGATCTTGCAGCAGTTTCTCCTCTTTTATTACTTTCGGATTATCCTCTTTAATGGGTTGTATGTATTTGGCTTTTAAATAGATCTTACTATCATATAGTTGTTTTTGATAATCATTTATTAATTGTGCAACATCGTATTGATTCCCTTTAATGCTTTTTGAAATGATGATTTGCCCATTTACCAGTGATGCCTCTGCATCCCGCGGAGGTGTTAAGCTCTTATTTAGGAATACGAGTTTTTCTTCCAAAAGCTTTTTCATCGTTTGACTTCGATACTGGTCTCCTTCACTTGGTGTTAGCAAATAATTTTTCATATGTGTAGTAGGGAAAAAAGTCCACTGATTTCTTAATAAATGTTTGATACTTGATAAATCAGTTTTTGTAAACTTTGTCTTTGTATCTTTTTCATCGAATACTCGTTCTTGTCCAATAAACACTTCATTTTTTAATACAGATGACTCTAGTTTTGTTAATGCTTGATTTGCAGTCAATCCGCCAACTTTTATGTTGTTTATCTTGATATTCGCATTGAACCTCGTATCTTGGACATAGTAAATACCTGCCAATAAGATTCCAATTAACAGGACCGCACCAATAACAATCATTTTCCAGTTTTTGAACCATTTAGATGATTGGACTAAATTCCTATCTATTTCTTCGGCTAATTTATTTGTCGCACTACTCATTAAACCCTCCCCCTAACCAAGCTAACACACCATCTTTATTTAGAAATGGTGCTCTTTTTATTTAGTACTATTCTACTAAACGAAAAGTGTAAAATTTGTCATTATTTGTATACTACTATTTATTCTACTGAAAATCTACGAAAATTCCAACCATATACCAATACAAATTTGAAATGAATAGAATATTTTGTCTTTCATAACAAAGAAAAAAAGAGAGAGGAATAATTAAAAACCTCTCCCTTTTACCCTTATTCTGTACCAGAAGTTTGCACTTTTGGTTGTTTTGATTTTCCCTTAGGACCTAAATATTGATATTGATTTGGGTTTATTGGTGTAAATCCATTTGGCGTGTAAAAACGTAATAAATCTTTAGTCACAACTTCATCTGACATTTGAAGCTCTGCTGTTACCTTGTCATTAATAGTTTTATAGGCACTTTGATTTGACAATAATTCACCTGTGTCAGTATTGTAAAACTTTCCATTCACTTCAGTAACTTGAGGCGATACATAATCCCCATTTCTAAACAATGCCCAATTTCGGTGGTCTTTTGACAATAAATCCGAACCAAACTCAATGTAATCCTTTGTATCAATTCCTAATAAATGAAGAAGAGTCGGACGTACATCTACTTCCCCACCGTATTGGTGCTGAACTCCGCCTTTTACATTTGGAACGTGAATAAATAAGGGTACTTCCTGCAAGTCCGCATTGATAGTAGGAGTAATTTTAGGTACACCCAGGACCTTTGCCATTGCAGCATTATGATTTTCAGAAATCCCATAGTGGTCTCCATAAAGAATAATGACAGTTTTATCATATAAGCCATCCGCTTTTAAAGCATCAAAAAATTGTTTTAGAGCGTCATCCATGTAATGAGCAGATTGGAAATAATTATTTACAATTGGATCACCAAAATCTCCTACTGGAAAACTGGTATCCTCTGGATCCATTTCAAATGGGAAATGGTTTGATAGAGTAATAAATTTAGTATAGAAAGGCTGTTTCAAACCTTCAAGCATTGGTATAGATTCCTTGAAGAAAGGAATATCCTTCATCCCATAGTTTTTAATATTATCTTTAGACATATCATAATAAGATGCATCAAAAAACTGATCATACCCTAATTGTTTATACATGACATTTCGATTCCAAAAAGTCTTATAATTTCCATGGAATACAGCCGTTGTATAGCCTTTTTGATCTAGTATGGCAGGTGCAGCCTGATAAGTGTTTTGATCCTTATTTATAAATACTGCACCAGAAGACAATGGATATAATGAATTTTCCATTAAAAATTCAGCATCCGATGTTTTCCCTTGCCCAGTTTGATGATAGAAATGATCAAAATAAAATGTGTTTTCATCATGGGTTAATGAATTTAAAAATGGTGTTACTTCTTGTCCATTGGGCATTTTGTAATCAATCATAAAATTCTGGAATGACTCTAAAGAAACATAAATAACATTCATTCCTTTTGCTTTCCCGAAATAAGCTGGATTTGGTGCTGCGTAATTGGCTTTTCTATAGTTTTCAACGTTTGTCACATCACTGCTGCTAGCAAGTGCCCTCTGACTCGTAGCTTCGATATTTTGAATACAATCAAAAATCGTAAAATTGTATGCACCTAAATACTTAACTAAATAGTTTCGATCAAAGGAGCGTGATAATAATTGCGGTCGATCCTTTTCAGCTAATCCAAGATTGAAAAGAAACGCGGTGACAGCAAATAAAAGGACAATTTGATAGGATTTACGACTTTTTGAAACAGCTTCTTTGAATACAGTTAAGGCAAGAATAATTAAAATCATCGTATCAATAAAATAAAAAATATCAGAAACATACATGAGTGAATTTGCACTGTCCCCTAATTGCCCAGCATTCGATTTCGCCTGCAAAATAACAGGTATTGTTATAAAATCATTGAAGAATCGATAATAAACGATATTGGCATATAAAAGAAATGATAAAACAAAATTGATTATTATCAGTACCTTTTTGGTATGTTTCTTCGAAAGTAGCGCTAAACCAAAAAAGAATAGAGTCGAACTAACGGGGTTAATAAATAACAAAAATTTCTGCAGATTATTATCTATTCCCAGTTTAAATTCAATATTATAAGCAACATACGTCTTTATCCAAAATAGAACAACAGCAATTGCAAAAAAATAAATATGACTCTTCTCTATTCTTTTTATTAGTCCACCTTTTTCCATTTTGATTCTCCCTTCTTTTCATTTATTTACAAAATCCGTTCTATATTCTACAGCCTTTTTCTTAAGACAACCTTAAGATTTGAAATTAGTTTTTTTCTATGAATCTACTAATAACCTCTAAAAAAAACAATAGGGAGTAAACTTTTATTATAATGGTTCACTCCCTCATTCTTTTTATATTTAATGGTCGCGATTTACAATATAATTCAATAATTGCTTCATAAATCCGTTATTACGAGGCATCTGTTGTAGGGAATCCATGGCAAGACAATAATGTTCCCACATCAATTTCCTTGCTTCTTCCACACCCAGGACTGTTACAAAGGTTGAATTGTTGTTCATTGCATCTTTACCAATGGGTTTACCAAGCAGAGTAAAATCTCCCTCTAGATCAAGCAGATCATCCTTAATTTGAAAGGCAATACCTGCATGGTGCGCAAAGTTTTTCAAGACCTCCATTTCCTTCTCTTTTGCATGGGCAAGAATTGCAGGCAATATAAGAGAAGCTTCAAAACCTAAACCAGTTTTATAAAAGCACAGCAAATTTAATTGATCGATGGTTAATTGTTTTCCCTTAGAATTTAAATCCATCGCCTGTCCTTTACACATATCCTCAATTGCTTGAGTGGAATATTGAACCAATTTAAGCACTGTTTTTGGATCAAATTGGGTAAGAGATGCTTGCTCCTTAACAGCTGTTTGGGTTAGAAAAAGACCAGTTAATTCAGCAATACCAACATTGTACACCTTATGAAGTGTTGACCGTCCCCTTCGTACAGATGAATTATCTTGAGAAGGAAGATCATCGAAGATTAGTGATGCAGTATGCAAGTATTCTAATGATTTAAGAAGAGGAATAATGGCAGATTTATTCAATCCATATTCATTGCACATAACCCATGCCATGATTGGTCTTAAACGCTTACCATCACCCTTAAGACTGTAGTTTGCTGCATCAATAATTTCATCCTTCATAAAAGAAATATTTTCATCTTTAGAGATTAATAAACTATTATTAATCTCCCTGCTTGATTTCTTAATTGTTTCTTGAAAAATTTCTTGCTCATTTCGTTCATTTCTAAGAATTGTTATCATATGGTCGCGAAGTAATTTATCAAAAAAATCCACATCATTTGCTTTTCTAACCATCTTTTGGATGACACGATAAAACTTTGGGCTTCCAGATACAAACAGATCCATTACTTCCTTATATTTTTTGGATCCCATTTTTTCTTTAAAACGCTTCAATCCATTAAATACTCGGGACAGGATTACCTCACAAGTCTTTATATCGGAATGAAATACGTTATGAATTAAATTGGAAATCACTGTCCAATATAATTCAAATGGGTTAATAAAATCAGGCCGATGTTCATGATGTTTTAAATAATAAGTATAGGGTGTCACTGCACCATCAGACATGTCATCAAACATATCTGCAAAATCATCTGCAAGCTGATTATATATGCCGTAAAAAAATGTCTGATTATCAAAGTCCTTATCTTCAGATGCGCCTAATAATGAACGAATGATCATTCTCGATGACGAGGATTTTAAAATAATGGGTATATAAAGCTCTTCATTTGTGTAATTAGCATTGGAAAGATCTTTTTGCCGATCTGCTTCCTGTGAATGAAAAAAAATAAATGATTGCTCAAAAAATTTTTTTATAGTTTCTGGATGCTGAAGTGACTTTATATATATGAAAGCATCTTGGAGCTCGGAGTGGATAAATCGGATTAAATCTTTGTTCGGACCATTCCACTTTTCAAATTTTGGAACTTCTTTTGCAATAAGGGTAGCCCGAATCAAATCTGAATATTGCTTTTTCTCCTGAGTTGATAAAATTTTGGAATCTAGAAGGTCATCTATGAATGGATAAGTCAGGCCATAGGAATATCCTAACCTAATTGCCTCATCAAGTCTTTGAATACGAGTCTCTTGCCTCATTTCGTCTTTCAACTCTTCAATTGCATGCAACAAAACTCCAACAATAATCTTTATTAGTTTCCGAAGTGCATGTATAGCATCTATCCCCCCCGGAATATGAGAGGATACAATCTTTATTTTGTTTATTAGCCAAATAAAAGTAGGTTCAATCTCCTCCTTTTGCGCCTTCCGGTACAACCAAGCTAAATTAAACACTTCATTCTGATTTGGCTCATTGGAATTTATCAGTTGACTTTTTAAACTATCAACCACACTCTTTACCCTATTTATCGTATCTGGTGAGTCCAGGACCTTCCCTAAATCACGCATGAAAATGTATGATATGCTCCGATCCAAATAATTATCTAGCTTCCCAGTAGAATTTAGCCACTGAATATAGTTGTGATATCCTTTTAGATCTGGTTTGCATTTTCCTAGACAAAAAAAGGATCGCATTGATATATAATGTATATGATTGTGTTTCCATGCTTGTATATCTTTTATTAAGGAAGTGGTATAGGTCTTTTCGTTGACCTGGGCAAAAAGTGAATGAAAATAATGAGCAGCCTTCTCCTCTGCCTGCCGATAGCATGCCTTTGCACTTGTCACTACTTCCTCATTCATATTAATCATTTTCCCATCCTTATTGGTTTCAGTCACTAACACAACAATTTGTATCCTTAAAAAATAACAAAAATACATTTAAATATAATCCGAAAATGAATCGCTTATTCAATAAAAGCCACTTTTAATTAAAAAAATTTCAAAATGGTACGATTTCCTTCATTTTTAAAAAAATATTTTAATTTACGAGATTTTCTATAAAATCAATTTAGAAAAGATAATTTCTTATTTCGTCATTCTCATTCGAGTTACATTATTCTTGTATTTTTTCTATGATTTAACCTTTAACTCCTTCTTTTTCTTTTTCTGAATAGGAAACATTGTTTAAGAATAAATATGAATATCAACAAAATTTTTTTGGCCAAAAATACTAAAATTTTTCTCTCATTTTGTAACTTTCCAGCATATTTCCATAAAAAATAGCTTTCCCCCGTGAATGTTTTTAAATATAATAAAAATGTTTCATAAAAAAACAAACTTATTTGGATAAATAGAAGTCTTTTAAGTGAAAGACTTTTTTATTTGTTTTTATAGTCTAAATAATTTATGATAATTACTAAAAAATTTTTTGTAAATTAGACTCTTAGAGTCCATTTAAATAGATATACTAATTATTTTAAAGAAAGGTTTGATAACGTGAGAAAAAAAATTCTTGTTATCTCTTCAGACCATACAGGTCATGGACATAAAAGTATTGCTGAATCAATACATGAAAAAATCGGAAATAATCATGATGTAGATATTCACGTGGTAGATGGTTTTTCATTAGGGGGAGCACCATTGTTAAACATTGGAAAATCCTATGGACCTATAACACGTTTTTCTGGACAACTTTGGAATTTAATCTGGCATTTTTCCGCAATAAGTTCTGTATTAGTCGATAAAGTTATTGAAATCATGATCAAGAAAAACTTAATCGCTTTATTAAATGATTTAAAACCTGATTTAATTTTATCCATACATCCAAACTTTAATGGCTCAGTCATTAATATTTTGCACAAGTATGAGTTTCAAATTCCTTTTGGCACGTTAATTGCGGACCTTGTTAATATTTATCCCCTTTGGGCTGATCCAAGAGCTGATTTTATTCTAAGCCCTACAGACGAAGCAAAAGAAAAGTGTCTAGAATATGGAATCCCTGAAGAAAAAATTAAAGTTGTTGGATTTCCAGTTCGTGAAAGATTCCATAGAAAAAGCCCTTCCCATTTTGAGAATAAATCTGTCATTAACTTTTTAATGATGAGTGGCGGTGAAGGTGTCGGAAATATGAGTACAATTGCTGAAAATCTACTAACTCACTTCAACTGCACCATTAATATCATTGCTGGTAGAAATGAGAGCTTAAAGACAGAGCTGGAAACTTCTTTAAAAACTCGTTATAAGGAACGCGTGGAAATTTTTGGTTTTGTTAAAAATATTCAGGATTTGATGGTAGAAGCAGATGTAGCCATTACAAGAGGAAGTCCAAATGTAATGTTTGAGGCAGTTGCAACCAATTTACCTATCGTAATAACTGGAGCACTGCCTGGACAAGAAAAAGACAATCCTGTTTTCGCGGAAAAACATAATTTAGGTATTTCTTGTAAGGATACAAATGATCTTCATCTTGTTATTGAAAAATTATTGGCTCACGAAGGTCATCAATTGAAATCAATCATTGAGTCCCAAAGAAGCTTTATTAACACTAACGCGGCACAAGATATTTTAGATTATCTAATGTCATTTGAAAAAACCGAATTTGAACCTGTTAAAAAGAAATTTTCGTTCGCATTTGCGGCTAATAAATAAAGAAAACTTGGCTAGTGCCAAGCCTTAGCGCAGACGATTGCCAAGTTGCACTTATGCGTTTAGAATTTATGGATAGAAATTCTGATTAGTTAAAAAACCCTTATAAGGGCCCTACTTCTGGTATGGGCTCTTTTTCATGTGTGCCAGGCATGGCAACTATCTAGGTGGTGAAAGTCCACTGTGGGGGTACACATCAGCCAACCACTAAGGAAGCGCAAGGTACTTGTCGTGAGATAAGGGCTGGAGGAAGCGTGAAATAAAATCTTGGCTCGACGTA
>JAUZPL010000059.1 GCA_030705955.1 Bacillota bacterium
GCGACGAGGAGGCTCCCGTTCCGCCCGCGGAAAGCGAGCGTCTGGAGCGGAAATCAACTTGCCCGTTTATGAAGTTTTGCCTTTTTTGTCCAAAATAAAAAAGATTGCCGAGAAAAAATACCCCTTTCTCGACAATCTGAAAATCGGCTTCTACCGATTTTTTTATTTTTTCTTATTTATTTTAAATCCAGCCTCTTTATAAAACTGTAATTTACTTTTATTGTATTCATTCGTTAATTGATTAAATTTATCGTTAGCATTATATATTTCCTGGTAAACCTTATTGGTTGTATTTACTTGTGACTCAAGGTCTTCTAAAGAAAGATTTTTTTCCTTAAACATTTCATAAAGCTTTTTGTCGTTGTCGACACCTATCATATATTTTTTATAAAGAATATCATGTGCTTCATATCTTTGCAGCATGATGCTATAAAGTTGATTTGCTAATTTTTTTAATTTTGGTTTCTCAAGAGTATCTTTAATATTTGCAACCTCTTTAAATTTAGCCTTTGATTCCTTGATACTATCCGTTTCTTTTTTCATCTTGCTTGCTCTGTCATCAGCAGATTGAATAGCCTCATTAGAAAGCTTTACAATTTCATCGTATTGCTTCATCCCAAGGCCAATTATTTTATCATAAATTCCCTTTTCTTTTTTTTCTAATGCAACTAGTGGATCCTGCTGTTGGTCAAAACCATCTTCTGCCTTAACAACATTTTCTAAAACATCATACATTTTTTCAGTAGGCGTTTTTTGATGACCACATGCAGTTAATATAAATAAGGATGCAAATAATATGAATATTTTTTTGGTTCGAAATAACATAAAACTCCCCCTATATCAAAATTTACTATAACGAGAATTTGAACGAGTGACAACAGCTATTAGAATGATTTTGTCGAGTGCGGGAGTAATGCTTGTCCTTTTTTTATATTCATATTCACTTTTTTTCATTTTATGACTGGGTAGTGGCCTATACGAATTTTTGTATACTTTCATAGGCTATAATAATCCTCAGGCAAAACTGAGTGAGTAAATAAAAAGGAGGGTTCCAATATGTACGGATATTATGGTGGAGTTGGATATGGAAATCCAGGGGCTTTTGGCTGTGGTGGTTTTGGTTTTGGAGGCTTTGCTTTAATTGTCGTTCTGTTCATTCTCCTAATCATTATAGGATGCTCTTGCTGGAACTTTTAATTAGTTAAAAAAGTTTTTTATTTGGGGAAGGAAAATACCTTCCCCTTTTTATATCCTCACACTTTTCTAATCCCCCTTGTTAACTTTTTATGAAATATTTGTTAGACTATTGACATAGGAAAATCTTTAAGCGCGATGGTCACCCCCGACAAGCTTAAAACGTACCCCGTGGAGGGTCCAAACCTCCGAAGGGAAAAGAAAGCAAGATTGTATTACAGGAGTGAAAACATTCATGTTAACAATGGAAGATATTATTCGAGATGGTCATCCTACCTTAAGGAAGGTTGCAGAAGAGGTTCCAATGCCTCCATCTGAAGAAGATAAACAAATACTTAAAAGCCTATTGGAGTATGTACAGAACAGTCAGGACGAGGATATAGCTTCAAAATATGGTTTAAGAGCGGGAATAGGACTTGCTGCCCCACAAATAAATGTTTTGAAGCGCATGATTGCTGTTCATGTTCAAGATTCCAAAGGAAATCTTATAAGTCATGCTCTCTTTAATCCAAAAATTGCAAGTCATTCAGTAGAACGATCTTATTTAACGGCTGGTGAAGGTTGCCTATCAGTGGACAAAGCGATTCCTGGATTTGTTCCAAGGTATGCAAGAGTTACCATAAAAGGAATTGATTTGGACGGAAATGAAATAAAGTTTCGTCTAAAAGGACTTCCAGCTATTGCTTTCCAACACGAAATTGATCATTTAAATGGAATTATGTTTTATGATTACATCGACAAAGAAGATCCATATAAAGAGATTGAGAATGCGATTGCCATTGAAAGATAACAAAGCAAAAATTAAAACAAGCCCTCCCGACATGTTTATCGAGAGGGCTTGTTTTAGATTAAGTTCAATTCTTTAAGACCGTTCCAAATTCCTTTTTCAGCTACGTCTGTTGTAATCAAATTGGCATGCTTTTTAACCTCTGGGACACCGTTTCCCATTGCGACTCCTGTTCCAACAGCTTTTAACATTTCAATATCATTTAAACCGTCACCAAAGGCATAGACGTCCTTTAGGTCAAAGGATAACTGTTCGATCATTTTTTTAATACCTTCAGCCTTGGAACCTCCTTTAGGCATCACATCTAGTGAAAAAGGATGCCAACGAACAAATTCAAAATGCGGATACTTCTCAATATAAAAATTTTCTTCTCCTTCTTCACAAAAAATCATGGCTTGATGAATTTTTTTTCCTATAAAATATGCAGAATCCTCTTCAGGATGTGGAAATTTTAAGCTGCCCATGCTTGTTTCAATATAGGGGTGATGTTTTACGGAAGCTCTCATTCCCTTTTCATTTTCAAAAACTAGAGGGTGGGAGTTATGCTTTGACTCGTCTAAAAACCTCCCTAATTCTTTATGATTAAGAGGATTTTCATAAATCACTCTATTTTCAAATACAACATACTGCCCATTAAAGCTTACAAAAGAATCTATCTCTAATTCTTCTCTCAGGTCCTCAAACATAAATGGTGCTCGACCTGTGGCAATAGCAACATAAACTCCATTATTTTTCAATTCCCAAAGAGCCTTTTTTGTACTCAATGGAAGTTTTTTATCATGATCAAGTAATGTTCCATCAATATCAAAAAACACAATTTTCCCCATTTTCATAACTCCTTTTTTGCCAACCTATGCAGCATTTTCTTCATTCATTTGTTTTTTATATTTAAGGGATGAAACATAAACCCCTGTAAAAATAACCAGTAAGCCTAGAAGCATGGATAAGTGAATAGATTCTTTTAAAAGACTAGCACCCCAAATGACAGCTGAAACTGGAACTAAATACGTTACTAATGACGCAAATTCGGGACTCCCCTTTTTTACTAAATAATAGTAAAGAAGGTAAGCCACTCCAGAACCTAGAGTACCTAATCCAGTAAAGGCAAAAAGATTTTCAGCTGTAAAGATTACATTCAAATGGGATGGTGGTGAAAAACCCATCATAAGAATAAAGGAAATAGTAGCAGAAATTATCAAAGTAAAGACAGAAGTCTCAAGAATAGTTAAAGATGAAAGGTATTTCTTTGTCATATGTGCACCTAGACCATATGAAAATGTAGCTAAAGCCATTAACAATATCCCAAACATATTCCCAGAAAAAACATCCCCAGGTCTAATTTCAGATAATATGAAAATTCCTAAAAACCCAATGAAAATTCCTACCCACTGATTTTTTTTCAATTTAGAAGAAAAAAAGAAAAATCCTATTAACAATGTCCAAATTGGGGTTGTAGCATTTACAATGGAAGCTAGCCCTGAAGAAATCTTCGTTTCACTTGAACAAATTAATAGCCATGGAAGTACATTATTGGTAAGAGCCACCAAAACCAATTTTCCCCAAGGCAGATTTTTAAAATGAATTTTCTTCTTGCTTGATAGGGCAATGATGAGAAGAAGGACAGCTCCAAATAAACAACGCCCAAAAACAACGGTTAATGGACTCATCGAGGCAACTAATATTTTCATAAATAAAAAAGAGGTACCCCAAATTAAACTTAAGACAATTAACGCACTATATAATTTCCCCATTTCTCTCCCCATTTTCTCTTTTTTTGCTTATAAAAAGAATAACTGTATTAACGTGTTACAGCATGCTACCTTCTGTTTATTGAAAATCAACTCTTAAATCACATAAGCAAAACGAAGGCATTCGCCTAAGGACTTGTCGAACACCAAGTTTTTCTAATAAAAATACACTAAACCTTCAATTAAAAATTGTCAATTTCTTATTTACTTTGATAATTCCATGTTTATCCATGAAAATATCAGCAAATTCATCATATAATAATAGTAATAAAAGAAATGAATCTTTATAAATATTTTACTCGAGCTTACTTTACTTTGGACAAGGATAGTTTAAAATAAGAGTAAGGAGATGATCCACTATGTTAAAGAAGCTTAGAAAGAAGCTTTTAAAACAGTGGAAAGATTTACTTAGAAAAAAAACAATTGCTTAAACATTTGAGCCCTTCAGACTTGCGAAGGGCTCCTTCCTTATTGTACATTTGTAAAATAGTGATATTTTACATATTTTTTTCGTCATTTAAAGGGCTTTAATAAAAGTCTTTAGAAAATAAATGAAAAAGAAGTAAATTTTTTATATAATAGAAAAAGTTATCTCGGAGTTAGGAGCGATATTTAATGATTTTTAAAGTTTACTTTCAAGAAAAATTGACAGAGGTACCTGTAAGAGAAAACACAAAAACTCTTTTCCTTGTGGGAGAGTCTGAAAGAGATGTTCGTACTAAATTAAGTAAGCGCGGATATAATATTGAATTTGTTCAATTGGTTACGGGAGCATATTTAGAATATGAAAAACAAAACGAAGACTATAAAGTATTGGAGATTTGATAATTTATGAAATTTGTAAAAAATGATCAGACAGCTGTTTTTGCCTTGGGGGGACTTGGTGAAATTGGCAAAAACACTTATGCAGTACAATTCCAAGATGAAATTATTGTGATTGATGCTGGAATTAAATTTCCGGAAGATGAGCTTCTAGGAATTGATTACGTTATTCCAGATTATACCTACTTGGTGAAAAATGAAGATAAAATTAAAGGTTTGTTTGTCACCCATGGTCATGAGGATCATATTGGTGGAATCCCCTATTTATTAAGAGAAGTCAATATCCCGATCTACGGTGGAAAACTTGCCCTCGGTTTAATTAAAAATAAGCTAGAAGAGCATGGGTTATTAAGAAATGCTAAATTGATTGAAATTAAAGAAGATGATGTCATTAAATTCCGAAAAACATCAGTGACATTTTTCCGTACCACCCACAGTATTCCTGATTCATATGGAATTGTTGTAAAAACTCCTCCAGGCCAAGTCGTACATACCGGCGATTTCAAATTCGATTTCACCCCTGTTGGTGAACCGGCAAATTTAACAAAAATGGCTGAAATTGGCAAAGAGGGTGTTTTATGTCTGCTTTCTGATAGTACGAACAGTGAAATTCCTGATTTCACCATGTCAGAAAGACTTGTCGGGGAAAGTATTCATGATGTTTTCCGAAAGGTAGATGGACGGATTATTTTTGCAACTTTTGCGTCAAATATTCATAGGCTTCAACAAGTCACAGAAGCAGCAGTTGCAAACGGCAGAAAAATTGCTGTTTTTGGAAGAAGCATGGAAGCTGCCATCAATATCGGCATTGATTTAGGATATATCAGGGCTCCGAAGGAAACATTTATTGAAGGAGCACAAATTAATCGTCTTCCAGCTAATCTAGTAACAATATTATGTACAGGCAGCCAAGGAGAGCCTATGGCAGCCTTATCAAGAATTGCAAATGGTACACATAGACAAATTCAAATTAACCCTGGTGACACTGTTGTATTTTCATCCTCACCTATTCCAGGAAATACGATCAGTGTAAGTAGAACAATTAATATGCTCTCTCGCGCAGGTGCAGAAGTTATCCATGGAAAACTAAGTAATATTCACACTTCAGGACACGGCGGCCAAGAAGAGCAAAAATTAATGCTTCGATTAATAAAACCAAAATTTTTCATGCCTATTCATGGTGAATATCGTATGCAAAAGATGCATGCCAAGCTAGCTGTAGATTGCGGCGTTGAAGAAAAAAATTGTTTTATTATGGACAATGGAGAAGTACTGGCTCTTTCTGAGGATTCCGCCCAAGTCGCTGGAAAAATACCATCAGGCAATATTTATATTGATGGAAGTGGTATTGGAGATATTGGGAACATTGTTCTTCGTGATCGGAGGATCCTTTCTGAAGAAGGTTTAGTAGTAGTTGTAGTCAGCATAAACATGAAAGAATTTAAAATTGCAGCTGGTCCTGACTTAATTTCACGTGGATTTGTTTACATGAGAGAGTCAGGGGATCTCATCAATGATGCCCAAAACTTAATCACTAAGCACCTAAATAAGGTAATGGAGCGAAAAACTAGTCAATGGTCGGAAATTAAAAATGAAATCACCGATACATTAGCCCCATTCCTTTATGAAAAAACAAAACGCCGCCCTATGATCTTGCCAATCATTATGGAAGTATAATTAAAAAGAGAAGCCAATTATTAATATGGCTTCTCTTTTATTTGTTCTTAGACTGCTTTTACAAGATTAAATTGTGCTTGAACCAAGTGGAAGTATATACCTTTTGCGTCCATTAATTCAGAATGGTTTCCTTTTTCCATCAAATTACCATGATCCAAAACAAAAATTTGTTCAGCATCTCTAATGGTTGAGAGTCGATGGGCAATGATAATAGCTGTACGCCCTTTTAATAGCGTTCTAAGGGCCCTTTGAATCTGTAATTCAGTTTCTGTATCAATACTAGCAGTTGCCTCGTCTAGGATTAAAATACGCGGGTTTGCAAGAAGAGCCCGTGTGAATGATAATAGCTGTCTTTCCCCAACCGAAAGAATATTTCCTCTTTCTTCCACCTCTGTAAAATATCCATTTGGCAGCTTCTCAATAAAATGATGTGCACCGACCGATTTTGCTGCTCGGTAAATCTCTTCATCTGTTGCATCCGGCTTTCCAAAACGGATATTTTCAATAATAGTTCCGGAAAAAATAAATGTATCCTGTAGGACTATGCTAATTTGCTCACGGTAGCTTCTTGAAGAAATATCTTTTATATTAATCCCATCAATTTTAACATTTCCGCTCGTAGGATCATAAAAACGGGAAATAAGGTTTGCGATAGTCGTTTTTCCTGACCCAGTATGACCCACAAGCGCAACTGTTTCCCCTTCGTTAATTTCTAAATTAATTCCTTTTAAAGCAATCCTTTTTTCATCATATGAAAAAACGACTTTTTCAAATTCAATATGTCCCTTCATTTCACCTAAATCAATTGGATTTTCACTTTCAGATACAAGCGGCTTCTCATCAAGATATTCAAAAATCCTCTCTGATGATGCCATTCCCATAAGAAGTTGGTTATAAACCTGTCCTAATCGAGAGATAGGATCCCAAAACATTCCTAGATAAAATGCAAATGAAACAAAAACACCAATGGTAATCGACTGATTTTGGATAAGATGTGTACCAAACCAAATAAGTACTGCTGTACCTAGAGCATTCGTAAGATCAACAAGGGGGCGAAATATTGCGTTCTTTTGTGATGCAACCCTCCAGCTTTCAAAATTCTCAAAATTTACTCCCTCAAAAAAGGCCATATTTTCTTCTTCTTGTGTAAAGGACTGTGTAACTCGAATGCCTTGAATACTTTCATTTAAATGAGAATTCAGCTTAGACTGTTTTAATCTTACTATCTGCCAGGCACGGCGAATTTTTCTTCTTAGGTTCGTCGATATAAAAAACATAATGGGCAACATGACCATAACAGCCAATGTTAAGGTCGGGCTTAATGAGAACAAAACAACTAATATCCCTAGCAATAATAACGAATCCATTAAGGAATTAATTACCCCATTTGTAAATAGCTCTTGTAAAGAGTTAATATCATTCATGATTCGTACGAGAATGGAACCTGCAGACCTTTGATCAAAAAAGCGGTGGGATAATCCTTGCACATGTGTAAAAAGGTGTTTTCTCATGTCATAAATAACGTTCTGGCCCAACACATTCATCCAGCGAATTCGAAAGATATTTGCTATATATGAGGTTAAATATAAAGCCGCTATAATCACAACAAGCCAGCCAAGCATGTTATAATCTTTATTTTTTATTGCTTTATCAAGCGTGTAAACTCCAATCAAAATCGGGATTGTTAATCTCACAGCAGTAGTAATAATCACCATTAAGGCAGAAAGTGGAAGCAAGCTTTTACTATACGGTTTTAAATATTGGAATAAGCGTGTCATTTGTGCCCAATTAAATGGTTTTTCGATTACCTGATCCTGAGAGTAATGAAATCTTTTTAATACATTAGGATGTACTTTACTCAACTAAATTCCTCCCTTACCCTGTTATTGACGATAAAACGGTTTGATAATCCTTAAATTGAATCTCATATATCCGCTGATATAGTCCATTATTTTTTATTAAATATTCATGGACCCCTCTTTCTTTTATTCGCCCATCTTCAAGAACAATGATTTCATCGGCATGCTTTAATGAAGAAATACGATGTGCAATGATAAAAGTGGTTCTTCCTTTCATTACCTCTGTTAAAGCCTTTTGAATTTCTAATTCTGTTTCCATATCAACCGCACTTGTGGCATCATCGAGAATAATAATACTTGGATTCACACATATTGCTCTTGCAATGGCAATTCTTTGTTTCTGTCCGCCTGACAATCCCATTCCACGCTCGCCTAAAACGGTATCATACCCATCAGGTAACTCTAAAATAAATTCATGTGCTTGAGCCCTTTTAGCAGCATCTATTATTTCATCCATCGTGGCCTCTGGGCGACCATAGGATATATTCTCCTTTATTGTGGTTGAAAATAAGAATGACTCTTGTAAGACAAAACCAATACTTCTTCTAAGAGCCCTTATGGAATAATCAGAAACCTTTTTCCCATCAATAAGAACTTCACCATCGCTTGGTTCATAAAACCTAGTCATTAATTGAGTTATACTTGTTTTCCCAGCTCCTGTTGATCCTATTAATCCGATAACCTGCCCTGGCATTGCCTTAAAGGAGATATCGTATAAGGCATCTTTGGCGTCTTGTTCATATCTTAACGTAACATTTTTAAATTCAACTTCCCCAATAACTTTTTCCTCATAAATGGGTAAGCTTTGATCCTCAATCATATTGTCTGCTTCAAGAACTTCTAATAATCGTTCACCAGATGCCTTTGCTTGTGAAAACATATTAATAACAAAGCCTAAATTGACAATTGGCCAGATAATGTACCAAACCAAACTATAGAATGCAACAAGTTCCCCTGGATGCATGGAGCCTTTAATGACAAGATATCCTCCAAATCCTAAAAGAACCACAACACTAATATTCCCGAGAAACTCCATAAGAGGAAAATACTTTGCCCAAATAAAGGATGTTGATAAGTTTTGAACCTTATAATCTCCATTTGAATCATTAAATTTATCAGTTTGAAAATTTTCTCGCGAAAGTGATTTAACAGTGTTAATTCCACTTATATTTTCTTGTACATTTGTATTCAAACGTCCAAAGGACTTTCGGATCCCACGAAAAGCAGGGTGTACAGCCTTATCGAATTTGTAAACAACAATCGCCAAGAAAGGAAGAGTAATTAAAGTGACAACGGTTAGTGGAACGGAGTAATAACACATTACGATAACACTAATTATAATCAAAATTATAAATCTTAATAGTTCAGTAAAACCGTAGGAAAGAAAAAAACGGACCCCTTCAACATCTGCCGTTAAACGTGACATTAAGTCCCCAGTCTTTGCATTATCATAGTATTTAAATGGTAAGAATTGAAGCTTCTCATACAAGGAATTACGCAATTTATAGACAGAAAAAATTCCGAATAAGTCCCCCATATATTGATTAATGAAAGTTGCAACACCCTTTATAGCCATAATGAATACAAATCCAATTGACAGATATGGAATCCAACTATACTTTTTCTGTAAAACAACATCATCAATAGTCAACTGCAAAATCATTGGATAGACCACTGTAATGGCCGTTATTAAAATCAAAAAGGACATTGATAAAATAAAATACTTCTTGTACGGCCAATAATACATTTTCAGTTTTTTAAATGTTCCCAAACTTGATTCCCCCTTCTTCTATATATTTAGAATTTTTCAAATAGAAAAATAACGTGCAAATATAAATATATCGGTTTTCGAAATATTTTTCCACCATTTTGCCTGATTTTTCTAAAAAAAATAAAAACCAACCGTGTTGTCCATTACGATTGGTTTCCTCTTCATTCTTTATTCTGCTTTTTCTGTTTCTTCCAAAACCCTGTTTACTCTCTTTTCAAGCATCTTCATTCCGCTACCACCTGCTTGGAAATGGCGAAGCTTACCTTCACGGTCAAATACATAATATGCAGGAACATATTGGTTTTCAAAGGCATCTGTTAATTTATGCTCGCTATCAACAAATATTGGTTGGGTAATTCCATGCTCACTAGCAATTTGTTTAATTTCTTCAATATTTAAATCATTTTCCGATCTAGGCATATGAACAGCCACAACATTTAATTTATCCTTATACAGATCACGGAATTGATTAACCTGTGGCATTGCTTCCTTACATAAATGACAACTAATAGACCAGAAATGAATCAAAGTTGGTTTTTCTCCAATTAATTCATCCTTTGTTATCTGTCCATTTAGCCATTCTGTTGCCCCAGTTAATTCCGGCATTTGCTCACGTAATTTCATTATGATAACCTCCTTTACCCTTTAACATATATTCTCTAATATATAACCTTTTATAAGCTAAAAAAGACCTAACACAAATGATAGTTAGGCCTCGTGTTATAAAGAAAACTTGGCTAGCGCCAAGCCTTAGCGCAGGCGATTGCCTAGTTGCACTTATACTTTCTTATTAGCTGATAAAAATTATACATTCAATGTTGCTTGGCCTGGTTTCCAGTTTGCTGGGCATAGACCACCAGTTTGTAACGCTTGAAGTACACGTAATACTTCATCCACATCACGGCCGATATTATTGTGATGAACCACTGAATATAACAATTCACCTTCTGGGTTAATAATAAATAACCCACGAAGTGCAACACCTTCTTCTTCAATTAAAACACCATAATCGCGTGATACAGCATGGTTAGTATCTGCTGCTAATGGATAAGTAAGTTCTCCAAGACCATTATTTTTACGATCTGTGTTAATCCAAGCAAGGTGTGTATGAATGGTATCAGTTGAAGTACCTACAATAATTGCGTCAAGGTCTTCAAACTCTTCGTAGCGATTAGAAAATGCTGTAATTTCAGTTGGGCAGACAAATGTAAAATCCATTGGATAGAAGAACAATACTGTCCACTTTCCATTTTTCATATTTTCTTCAAGGCTAACCTTCTTAAATTCTTTATTTGGCATTACAGCATCCATTTCAAAGCGCGGTGCTTGTTTACCAACCATACGTTCTGGCATATCGAATCCCTCCAAAATAACTATTTTAGTAAAGTTTTTTGCAACCCTATCAACAAACTTTATTATAGAGTAATCATTATTTTTAGTCAATATTAAATTGTAATTATTTTAAATAAGTATTTAATATTGATAAAAAGCTTTATCTATTCATTGGTTTACCCTATTTTTGTTTATGATAAACAACTTTAATTAGAAGATTTTAGTTTCGGGATTCATTGCCTTTAAAGGATATATATTTTGTCATCAAATCAATCGCTGTTTGGATAGCATTTTCATTAGGATTTAACTTTGCATGGTGTAATCCATATGGTGAGTCTACTCCAAGCCAAAACATTAAACCTGGAATTTCTTTAAGCATGTAGCCAAAGTCCTCTCCCGTCATTGCTTCCTTACACTCAATTACTTTTACAGGAGTTTCATTTTGGACAAAATGCATAAATTCTCTTGTAAGTTCCTCATGGTTATAAACTTGATAGTACATGGAACCATAATCAATAGAAGCTTTACATTCAAAGCCTGTTTCAATTCCGTTTACAAGTGCATGAATTCGATGTTTTACCTTTTCCATAGAGTTTGGAGATAGAGTTCGAATAGTCCCCTCAAGTCTTGCTTTTTCAGCAATAATATTTTGAACTGTTCCACTGGAAATTTTCCCTATTGTAATGACTGCACTATCTAATGGATCGACATTTCTTGAGATAATGGTTTGCAGTTGACTTACAAGTGTACACGCTGCAATTATCATATCATTTGTTTGATGAGGATAGGCAGCATGCCCTCCCTTTCCAGTTAAATCAATAAATAATTCTGATGTATTAGCAAATAAGAGCCCTTCCTTTAAAGCAATCGTTCCAACAGGATATTCGGGTGCAATATGAAGTGCGAATATCATATCCGGTTTCCACTCTTGCAAACAATCGGAATGAAGCATAGGTTCTGCCCCGCCAGGCCCTTCTTCAGCAGGTTGAAAAATAAATAGTAGGTCATCTTTAATTTTATTTTTCACAAAATAAGTTAGTACTCCAAGTGCAATACTCATATGAAAATCATGTCCACATGCATGCATATTGGATGGATGGTTGGATGGAAATGGAAGTCCTGTTTCTTCTTTAATAGGCAAGCCATCTATATCTGTTCGGTATCCAATTAATTTAGTTGGATTTAATCCGTGCACCTTTACAAATATTCCAGTTTTCCACGTTTTAATTTCTAGCCGTTCCTGTGGAAGAGACTTCAAGTAGTCTACTAAATATGATTGTGTTTTAAATTCCTGAAAACCTAGCTCCGGAATTTTGTGTAAATCACGACGAATTTGAACAAATGGATTCATATTTTCAACTCCTAGAAAGAAAGCGTGGAACGTAATCCACGCTTTACCCTTCGTTTTTTATAATTGGCGAAGTTCTTGCTTAATTTCAGTTTTGGATTTTGTCTTTTCATCAATATCCTTAATTTTTCGTGCAGGTGTCCCTGCAACAACTGTGTATGGAGCAACGTCATCAATTACAACGGCACCTGCCGCTACAACCGCCCCTTTACCAACTGTAATTCCTTCTAAAACTACAGCATTTGCACCAATCACTACATCATCTTCGATTATCACAGGTTTAGCTGATGGAGGTTCAATTACACCCGCTAACACTGTTCCTGCACCAACATGACAGTTTTTGCCGACTGTTGCCCTACCGCCAAGCACAACATTCATATCAATCATAGTACCTTCACCAATAACTGCTCCAATGTTAATGACAGCACCCATCATGATAACTGCATTATCACCAATTTCAACCTGATCACGAATAATAGCGCCTGGCTCAATTCGCGCTTTAATATTTTTCATATTTAGTAATGGAATTGCAGAATTACGTCTATCATTTTCAACTACGTAGTCCTCAATTTTAGCCTGATTTGATTCAAGTATAGGATTAATTTCAGCCCATTCTCCAAAAACTACTCCTGTGTTGCCATTAATAAATGTCTTAGACTGAGTACCAAAATCAATACCTTCCAAATCACCCTTTACATATACCTTTACAGGTGTCGACTTTTTGCTATTTTGGATAAAAGCAATAATTTCATTTGCATCCATGTTTAATCCTCCTAATGTATGTATTTGAAAAACCTGGACTCATCCTCTTTTAGAAAATAAGCTATCGTTTTTTAAAAACTTTTAATATAAATCCTTATTAGCTAAAAAATACTTTAACAAACAAAAGCAAAGAAGACAAGAAAGAAACTACCTTTCATATTCCTCTGCAATATATTCCTGGATTAATTCTGAAAAAGCTTGTACCTGCTTTAACTGAAAAGCAGATTCATATCCAAGCAGCCAGGTATCTCTCTTTAAAGGTTCTTTTTTCCCATCTAAAAGTGGTATCTTATAAATATCCTTTTCCGGGCCAGTTAATGTGATTGCCGGGAGAATGGCATAGCCAATTCCATTAAATGTCATTTGCTTGCAAGTCTCTATTTGATCTACAACAACCGTACGCTTTGGAGGTGTTTTGAAATGTCTCATCCACCAGTCTTGAATCTCCTGATAATAATTTGAATCACTTTTAAATTGAATAAATGGACGGTCCGTCTTAAGCACCTGTTCTGGGCTCGTAATTTCCTTATCAACTAGAAACAGGGGGTCCTCAAATAAATGAATTTTTATTCCCTTCCAATCTGGGGTTCCTCTAATAATACCAATATGTACCTGATCTTCATACAAACATTTTAATATTTCACTACTCCAACCAGTAACTAAGGAAATCTTTACTTGTGGATATTTCATAATATATTTTTTTAATACCTGTGGAAGCCAATTTTGCCCAACAATTGATGCAACGGCTATTTTCAATGTACCTGCAATACCTGATTGAAGGGAATGCACAGTTTCAATTACCCTTTCCTGTTTATTCAGTACTTCATTTACAAATTGTATGACATGTTCACCTGCTGGAGTTAAAGCCAGACCCTTTTGAGAGCGAATAAATAATTTTGCTCCCCATTCTTTTTCAATGGATTGTAATCGTTGGGACAAAGCTGGCTGTGAAACAAAAAGCCTCTCAGCAGCCTTTCTCATATTCATTTCTTGGGCAAGGACAGATAATAATTGAAATTCTGATACCGAGGACAACAGTCATCCTCCTTTAATAATATTTTCTTACTCTAATTCCTTTTTAGGAATAAATAAAATCATGATTAGGCTTATTACTGCAAAAAGTAGTACAACAAAATAAACCGTGTGTAATGAAACCGTCAAACCATTTTGAAGAATATGTACAACAGTTGAAGGTAATTTGTTGCGTTCATTTGCTTTTAAAAGCAGATTTGTAGAATCAACGGTTAATTTTCTTCCTATATGTTCAGAACTTACATGTAAAAAAGACTGTAATTTTGCATTCAATATTCCCCCTAGCAATGCAGCACCAATTGTATTACCAAGGTTTCTCATAAACATATTAGAAGCTGTTGCTATTCCCCGCTGCTGCCAGCTTACCGTGCTCTGAATGGAAACAATAAATGCCGTTGACGTTAACCCCATTCCCACTCCAACGAGAAATGATCCAAGTGCTGCCCATATTGGTCCAGTATCTGCCGACAAGGTAACAAAAGCAATACTCCCAACAATCAAAGCTACCCCACCAATGATTGAAGTGGTACGGTACCCTACCGAAATCAACATTCTTCCAGCTATTGTGGATGCAATAGGCCAGCCTATTGACATTGCTGTTAAGGTAAAGCCAGCAACAATTGCCGTTTGCTCCATTACACCTTGCACAAAGGTTGGTAAAAATGTTGAGAGCCCTATTAGCATTATTCCGGTAGTCAATGAAGTGACATTTGCTATAAAAATAGAACGTTCCTTCCAAATGAAAAACGGCATAACTGGCTCAACTGCTCGACTTTCTTGAAAAATAAATAAAAGAAGGGAAATAAGAAATAAGAAAAGTAAACCTATTGAAACAGGAGATTTCCACCCTATATGCCCTCCTTCAACAAGAACGTACATCAAGGAAGAAATAGAGATAGTTAACAAAAGTGCACCAAGATAATCAATTTGATGCTGTTTCTTTTCGACATTCTCATGTAAGAAAAGCATTAAACCAACAATAGAAAGAATACCAAGAGGAATATTAATCCAAAAAACATAATGCCAGTTAACATATTGAACTAGCAAGCCGCCAATTGCAGGTCCTAAAATGGCTGAAATACCCCAAACACTGGATAAATATCCTTGTATTTTAGCCCTTTCTTCTTTTGTATAAATATCTCCAACAATGGTTGTTGCAATTGGCGTAACAGCACCAGCACCAAACCCTTGAATCAAGCGGAAAATAATTAAAGTCTTCATCGAATTAGCAAACCCACAGAGTATGGAGCCAATTAAGAATACAATAATGCCAAAAAAAAGAATAGGCTTCCGGCCAAATAAATCAGACAGCTTCCCATAAATTAATACGGTTACTGAATTCATTAATAGGTATGATGAAAATACCCAACTATATAAAGTAAAGCCACCCAAATCAGCGACGATAGCTGGCATCGCTGTCGAAACGATGGTAGCTTCAACTGCTCCCATAAACATTGCCAGCATAACAGAGGCTAAGACTAATGGTTTATTTGTTTTTTTCTTCTGTAAAGCTTTTTCCTCCATACATTCACCACACTCACATTCAAAAATACAGCCCCCAAAATGGGAGCCTTATGATTCGTGATTATTATTTTTATTTAATTTTTTTATATGCTGATTTAAATGATTTAAAACGGTGCTTCTAGGTAAAATTCCTGCAAAAAAGCCATCAGGTGTCTCTACACAAAGGAATGGATGATTGACAAGCAATTCAAGGCAAATCATCATGGAGTCATTTGTTTTCACACGTGGTACTTTTTTATTCATTACCTCTTCTACTCTTTTTTTCTCAAGCTTCTCAAATTCAATTCTTTCAAGACCTAAAATGGATTCCATAATAATGGGTGTACTAATTAATCCATGAAGTTTGTATTGTGGATCTAATACAGGAATGGCTGTATACCCACTTTTTGTTAAAACTAATAATGCATGTTCAAGGTTGTTGCCAAGCTGTACATGTGCAACTCTTTCAGAAGGTATCATTAAGTCAACAATACCAATTCCTAAAAATGTCCCGCTATGAAGACTTATCATCACCGAAAACTCCTCAAGATTTGTTTTATCATATTATATTCTAACACAGTTTTCGGTGTATTGTCGTATTTGAAGGCGTTATCCTTTACTTGTTTCAATATTTCTTTTCTCATAATGGCAGTAAGGACATAGAAAAATAACATTTTGATTAGACTGGGCTGTCAGTACCTCTGTTATTTGTGCCTCACGGTTACACTTTGGGCATTTAACAAAAGGGATTATTTCCATTTTCATCACTCCTATTTTTAGGATACCTTGAAATGAATTCTAACATTCACTAGAAATAGTAATTGTAACAAGGGAAGCCACTCTTTGCTTTTTATTGGATAAAAAAAAGAACCCACGAATGGGTCCTACTGGATTAAATCAAAGATTTCAATTGTAATCATATCAATATTGTCAAATTGATAACGTTTTGGCTTTTCTTTTTCATTGTATATTTCTAATTCAAACGTTTCAGTTTTTGGATGAAACGTTACCTGACATTTGCGTTCACCATTTACCTCGAAATACCGTTGAGCCGGTTCTCCTCCGTTTGATTGCTCTTGAAGGTTTTTTAACCGCGTTAATATACCTTGAAGTTGTGACATTTACTTTTCCTCCTTTAAAACAGAACAACAATATATAGTTATGTTTCTTCTTTGGTACGTTTCTATACAGGTGGTTATTCCCAGAACTTTATCCCTAGTTTCTAACATACCAATATTAACAGCATAAAATAAGGATTAGGTTTTGTCCAAGCAAAAATTAAATTTTTTAATAAAAAAATGCTGCCTTTACAAAAAACAGTAAATTATTTTTCACTAAAATGGATGGCTTCGTTAATAATTTTCCTAGGAATACGGTTATATAAATATTGATCTATCTTCCATTCATCATCTACTTTAATTAAATATAAGCCTTCATAATGACTTTTATATCCTACTGGACCTTCTAAATTTTCAGGAAAATACTCAAACACATAAATTTCATTCGGATGTATGACTACCATCGTCTTATCAGAAAATTGATAGTACGGAATATAGTATTGGGCAAAGTCCGTTCCATACGTTAAAAACTTGCCGTCAGCCTTATGTATATTTGCTTGCCAAAAAGCTTTTTTATAATCCTCTGTAAAATAAGGGTTCAAAATGCTACTAATTTCTTCTTTTGTTCTTCCTCTTTCACTTAAGGAAATTTGTGCTTTATATGCATCTTTTAAGAAGTCAAAAACTTCACTTTTAGTTTCGAGACCCGTTTTAGCTTGAGGAGACAAAGGTACTGATATAAAAATAAATAAAAGCAACAATCCCAAGGTTTTCTTCATATTCCTTCCCTCCAAAAAAGTTGGGTAACTACAAAGTATATTCATTGTAGCAAGAAAAAACACTTAAAATGAGATGAATCGTTCGAAAAAAAACCTCAGCATTTGACAGTGCTTATTATCAGTTTATGTAATTTTTCAAACCTATTAATCGAAAAAAAGAAAGTCCCCATCAATGGAGACTTAACGAAAAAAAGTTATCGCGACAAATAAAACGATAAAAAGCAATAAAACTAAAAAGATTCCATATGAAAAGAAAATGGGATTTCTTATATACACATGCTTTTGAATTGGTTTTGCAATCTTTGTATCAAGCCCACCTTCAACAGCTTTTTGCTGTCTGGCAAGATTCCATGTGAAAATAAGTGAAACTGCCAAAATAACTATAATCGCAATGGATAAAGCATTAATAAAGAGACTCATAAACCTTTTTCTCCCTTTTCGTGGTTTTTTATTAAATTCCCACTCAAGAAAGCATTATATACAAGCTAACCCTTTTATAATAATTCATCATGTTCAAATAAATATTGATACGAAAGATCCATAAACAAGAAATCATTATCATTAATTGGATAGGAAAAGGTTCGGGTAGTTTCACCTGTCTCAATATCACTATAAAGATCAGATAAGATTCCTTTTCTTTCATTTCTCATTTTTATAATGTTTTCCAAAAAATATGGCCTCCAGCTCCAATTTTTATGAACATATTCATTTTGAATCAACCAGCCATTTTCACCTTTAAAAAAGTTGGGTGACTTTTGAAAACCATCTTCATCGCATACATACAGTCTAAAAGCAATTTGATCCATTTCTTTCATTAACGACTGAAATAATTCCTCATAACTGGTTTTTTTATTTTTTAAAACCAATTCCTGAACTTTCAATTGAAAAAACTCTGCTTTTTCATAAAAAAGACCCAGTTTCTTTTTTTCATAAGAGATAAATTCATGGAATTTTTCCTTTAATTTTTCTTTCATAAAATTACGATGGATAAAATCGGCATTTGGTTCTGATAAGAAATATCCTTGAAAATACCTGCCACCATTTTTCCAAGCAAATTGAAGCTGATAGTCCTGCTCGATATTTTCAAATAATAGAGCAGCCCCAATCTTTCTAGCTAGTAAAGATAATGAGTATAATACGTCATTAAAGGCAACACCATTTATAGATGATTTTAGTATTTGCAAATTAATTTTTAAGATATCAGGCTCAAGCTGGCCAATTCGATCAAAAAAATTACTGTTACTATCGATTTTGGCAATGGCAATTTTAATCCCATATGTGCGATAATATTGCAATAAATGATCAAACTGATCTAAATCACCTTTATAATTCTGCTCAGAAATTTCTATTACAATTCTTCCTAATTTCATTCCTTTTTTTTCATATGAAAGCAATTCATTTAAAAATGTTTCCCCATTCTCATACATTAAAATGTCTGCAGTGCGATTAAGAAAGATATATACATCTTCATCCAATTCAAGTGCTTTTTCAAGTGATTGTTTTAGTAATAATTGATCAACTTCAAATTTATACTCATCAGGAATTTGATCATCCTGAAAAAAAGGGCCTAAACTATAAACTGCGTTTTTTGAAACATATCTTCCCAATACCTCATAGCCGATTACACGATGTTCATCTGCACTAAAAATCGGTTGAAAAAAAGGAACGACATTTTCAAGATCCGTTAGTATCTCCAATGGATCCATATGTGTACCTCCAGAAAATAATTTTTCTCATTATATCACATTTATAATAACAGCATACTCTTTACCAACTGTTGTTTGGCAAAAGAACACCATCATATTCATCCTTACATTGCAAATAATATATTTGCTTGCAGAAAGGAGGACAATGGCCCTGAAAGAATTTTATATAGTTGCCTCACTTTTTTCTATTTTGGGATTCTGTAATTTCGATAAAAATCACCATCAAGCGGAAAAAAGTTATCAAACCCAAAGAATTATTTCTACACAAGATAATTCTTTACTGTATAAAACAGAACAAGTACACTTCCCAATGAATAAGGAAAATCCAAATGAATCCATTCAGAAGAAAGATTCAGTAATGTTAAATGTTGTTATAATCACGCAAAACCCTGAATTAAAATACGGATGTGAAATCACAAGCCTTGCAATGGTATTAAACTATGCAGGGGTAAAAACAAATAAGATGGAGCTGTATCAAGCAATAAAAAAAGAAACAGATCCTCTCATCAAGTCTCAAAGTGGGGATATTATAAAATGGGGTAATCCAAATGAAGGATTCGTTGGCGATATGAAGGGCAAACAGCCAGGTTATGCCGTCTTTGACCAACCAATTGTTCAGTTAATTAATAAATATTTACCTAATCGTGCAGTAAATTTAACGAATCAGCCATTTGAGAACGTCTTACAGCATGTTTCAGATGGCTATCCTGTTGTTGTTTGGACGACTGGTGATTTCCGCATGCCAGACCGATGGGAAGCGTGGTATCATGAACAGCAGATAATTAAAACCCCACTGGATTTACACGCTGTCGTTTTAGTGGGATATGACAACGAACATGTATACGTAAATGATCCGTTATCAGGAAAAAAACAGGTAAAAATCAACAAAAGTCAGTTTGTAAATTCTTGGAAGGCACTGAAATGCAGGGCTGTATCCTATAAATAAGAGGGCTGAATAAGTCAGCCCTCCATACCTTAAAATGGATATTGGTTTAACCATTGACCACCATCGATTGTAATACACTCCCCATTTACGTAAGCAGCAGCATCCGATAATAAAAAGTGTGCTAATTCGGCAATTTCTTCTGGTTTTCCTAATCTTCCTAAAGGGATGCTTTTTAAAGTTCTTTTAGCTGCTTCTTCGGACTCCCACAGTTTCTCTGCTCCCCCTGTACGTTCAATTGGACCAGGAGCAATGGCATTCACACATATACCATATTTCCTTCCCCATTCCACTGCCAATGTCCTTGTCATAGACAGAACCCCTGCTTTTGCTGCAGCAGAATGTATAACCCCTACGCCTGCATTCCAAGCATAGGTTGCCACCATATTAATAATTCTCCCTTTTATATTATTTTCAATCCAATATTTGCCGACTTCACTGCTACAGTAAAAAGTGCCATTTAAAACAATATTGATGACAGAGTTCCATCCGTTTACACTTAATTTCTCTGCTGGACAAATAAAATTTCCCGCAGCATTATTCACTAAGAAGTCAATTCTTCCAAATGTATTTACTGTATCTACAACCATTCTTTTTACATCTTCTATTTCACGAACATCCATTTTTACACACAAGACTTGACCAGGAAATGTTTGAATTTCCTTTTTTACTTCTTCTAACCGATCTTCTTTTCTTCCTGTTATAACTACATTTGCACCAGTCTCAGCAAATTTTTTCGCCATATATTTCCCCATACCGCTAGAACCACCCGTTATAATGACAACTTTATCTCGCAATTTATATACCCCTTCTCTACATAATTATTGCTTTTCTCTTATTTTACCATTAAAAAATGTAAATTTTCTAATTATTTTTGTGAATGTATTGAGTAATTTAGCAATAAAGTATAAAAATTTAATCGAGAACTTCCAATAACTATTTCTTCTTAAAAAAAGGATTATTTGTTAGGATAAGTATAGAGTAAACTTTGGGATAGGTTGGTTGGTTGTATGCAAACAATTATAACTAGGAGACAATTTATAAAAGGAACATTCGGCGCTTTACTTACATCATTTGGAGTTACCTCAGGGGGATATATTTATGCTAATCAAATTGAACCCACCCTTCTAGACATTAAGGAAATACCAATAAGTCATCCCCTCATTCCAAAAAGTTTTAATGGATTAAAAATAATTCAATTTAGTGATATACACCTCGGTTTTCAATATACATTGAGGCAGCTTAAGAGATTAGTAAAACAATTAAATTCGCTTCAACCAGATATTGTTCTTTTTACTGGAGATTTAATGGATGATCCTAAAAACTTTAAGGAATCAGATAAAATTAGTCCTATTTTAAAAGAAATCCATGCAACAAAAGGGAAATTTTGTATTTATGGAAACCATGATCATGGGGGATACGGATCTTCTTTATATAAACAAATTATGAAGGATAGTGATTTCACTTTACTTTTAAATGAAGCCAAACCTATCAAACAAACAGATGGAAGCAGTATTTATTTAATCGGGATCGATGATGCTATGTTAGGTATGCCTGATCTTGCATTGGCAATAGAGAAGCTCCCCAAAAATGCTTTTACAATATTATTATCTCATGAACCAGACCTTGCGGATCACGTTTCTAGTTACAATATTAACTGGCAGTTAAGTGGTCATAGCCATGGTGGACAGGTAAAAATACCTTTTATAGGACCACTCATCATTCCACCTTTTGCGCGGAAATATCCGGAAGGGCACTATACAATTGGGAAAACATTAAACCTGTATGTTAATAGAGGAATTGGTACAACTCGTCTCCCATTTCGTTTTATGGCCAAACCAGAATTAACTATTTTTTCATTAAAATCCTCAGTTTAATAATGTATTGCTAAAAAATAAATCAAAATCCTGGGGTAGCATGAACCTCCTACAAGGAATGGGTTATGCTACCTGTAAAAAAAATACCCCAAAAGGATTTCATCTCCTGAAAATTCCTCGAAAATTAATTATATTTTCCATTTGAAATTTAAATTTTTTAATATAATGTTTTTACATTTTTAGTTTTCTATCTTAAAATAAAAATAAATTAAAAATAATTGAAAGAATATAATGATAATTTTCCTAATGCTATAATTTTCAGCAAAATAGGTATAATAATAACATTTATATAAATAGAAAGGAGAACATATTTTGAATCTTGATTGGAAACACCCCTCTACACCTTTAAACTTAAGTATTGAAAACCTCTCGCAAGCAATCTTTACTGTTAACAGGCATGCAAAGACGGCGCCAAATCCCCGTTTCTTATATAAATTGAAGCATGAAACAATAAAAAAATTAATAGGTGAGGGAAAAGCAAAGAAGATTGGCCTTCATTTTTCTGAAAATCCAAGGTACAGCCAGCAGCAATCAGATGTCCTTGTCAAATGCGGCCAGTATACTTTTCATATTCCTCCAACTAAAAATGACTTTGCAGAACTTCCACATTTAGGAAAGTTGGATAGTCACGTTCGAAACCCAAAAACATCTTTATCACTTACCACAGCTAAATTAGTATTACAGTCATATACTGGCATTTCTGACTCTGAACAGTCTCCCTCAAATAAAAGAAAATATGAAAAACCAATCTTTAAAAAATTGGGTGAACGGTATTTATAGAAGATAAAAAGATGACAGATAAGTCATCTTCAGATTGTCGAGAAAGGGGTATTTTTTCTCGGCAATCTTTTTTATTTTGGACAAAAAAGGCAAAACCTCATAAACGGGCAAGTTGATTTCCGCTCCAGACGCTTCAATCAACTTAACCTAGTCTTGCTAGGTGAGTGGCAATCTTTTTCATGTTCTGACAAGCTGCTGTTAGAAGTGCTTGCTCGCTAGCGTTCTTTATTCCGCGCAAACGGCAGTAGCGA
>JAUZPL010000006.1 GCA_030705955.1 Bacillota bacterium
GGCAAAAGGATTAACTTTCTGCCGAAGAGGTTACAGGTACATCGGATTATCGAAAGTTGTTCAAAGAGCTATCTCAAATAAAAGGTTAAAACAGAGGTGACTTCCCTCTGCTTTAGAACATTATCTAAAAGTACACACTGTAATATAAATTGAACCGCCGTATACGGAACCGTACGTACGGTGGTGTGAGAGGGGCGAAAATAATCAACTTATTTTCCCTCTACTCGATTTAGCCAATTAGAAGGGCAACTAGGCGATTTCCTGGCGCTAGCCAAGTTTTCTTTATTATTGCCCCATCATGGTACTGCAGTCTGCAGCTGGTTGTTGTTTCATTTGAACAGCACATGCTTTATGTTTTTCTTTTAATTGTTTCTCTGTTAAATCAGGGAATTTTTCCTGCATCATTGGGAGCATTTGCTTGAAGCTATCAACTGTACACTTGATTGTATCACTCTTTGCAAAAACCCCTGTTCCAATTCCTACTAACAAGCATAAGGTGAAAAATGCTGTGATAAACTTTTTCAAATTCCTTACCTCCTTCTAATAAATGTACCCATACCCCTATTTTAACCTTTTATAACACCCATGGTGGTATTTATTGTGACAAGTTATTAAATCTTTCTCTCCTTTCTTTCAAATAAATAAATCAATCGGTTATGATTCAAGTAATCATTTATATAAAAAAGTCGGCATTTTGTCAAATATTCACAGTAAAGGAAACCTAGTTTTACAATATAGTTATGGTATTGAGTCTATTAATTGAAGGCGGGATACTCTTGGAAAATCTATCCCATAAATATGATGAATTGTGTTTAAAAGTAGAAGAGTTGGAGAAAAAGCTCCTTCTTCGTGAATCCCTCTATTTGAAAATTCTTGATGCACTCCCTATAAACGTATTTTTAGAAGATCCAGAAGGCCGTACTATTTTTGCCAATGAGCAAACATGTAAAATGAATGGTAAGGAACAATCCGAGTTAATAGGAAAAACGGTGTATGATTTCTTCCCTCCTGAGATTGCAGAGATCCAGCGCAAGATTGATCTTAATGTTTGGAATCAAAGAAAGCTAATGACAAATGAAGTTCCTGTCGACTTTCAGGGTAAGGAATCGTACATGTTAACTGGCAAGACCATCATTCATGTACAGGATTTGAATGAGGATTATATGCTTGGATTTGGTGTAGATATAACGGATAGAGTAAGAACCGAAAAATTATTAAAACAAAGTGAAGAAAGATTCCGCAACTTAATTGAACAAGCTGGGGATTGCCTTTTTCTTATAGATCTTAATGGGCAAATCATAAATGTAAACAGGATGACGTGTAAGGTTCTTCAATATCAGGAAGAGGAGCTTTTAAAATTAAAAGTGAGCGACCTTTTTCTTGAGATGCAGAATAAACTTCCAGATTTGACACAAGAGGATCTCCCATATACTTTTGAAGATCAATTAATAACATCCAATAAAAATCTTGTTCCTGTTGATATTAATCTTCAAATGGTACAAATAAATGACAGCAAGCTTTACTTAGGGCTTTGCAGGGATATATCAGAAAAGAAGAAAACGGAAGCTGAAATTGCACATATGGCATACCATGATAAATTAACTGACTTACCGAATCGCTGGTATATTGAGTCACAAATGTGCGATTATTTAAAAAGCTATAAACGGAATGATAAGTTACTTGGTATTTTTCTTCTTGATTTGGATCGGTTTAAGGTAATTAATGATAGTTTTGGCCATCAAGCAGGGGATCTTTTATTACAAATTGTTGCTAAACGACTTCAAAAAGCAGTAAAGAATCGGGGTATCATTGCAAGATTTGGTGGGGATGAGTTCATTCTTCTTGTCCCCAACCTGCACCACTATGAGGATGCTTTTGATTTTTGTGAAATGGTTATGAATGAAATGGGTGAAACGTTTGAAATATATGGGCAAAACCTTAATGTTTCTACAAGTATTGGAATAAGTCTGTTCCCCCTCCATGGTGAGGACATTCATACTTTAATAAAAAATGCAGACCTTGCCATGTATCAAGCGAAAGAAAAAGGTAGAAATTGCTATTCTATGTTTACTCCAATTATGAAAGAGCGAGCTATAGAACGTATGGATAAGGAAATTCTTTTGTGGAATGGCTTAGAACATAACGAATTTATTTTACATTATCAGCCTAAAGTAGATTTTGCCACGGGAAAAATCTACGGAATGGAAACATTGATTAGGTGGAAGGATGGAAGTGGCCAAATTCTTTATCCAGATTCCTTTATTTCTATTGCTGAGGAAACAGGTTTAATTGTTCCAATTGGTGAATGGGTACTTCGTGAAGCATGTACACAATGTAAGAAATGGCATGATAGCGGATTAACGCATTTATCCGTAAGTGTGAATATTTCTTTAAAACAATTTCAAAAGCAGGATTTAGAGAATCTCATTAGCACCATTTTGGAGGAAACGGGACTTTCTCCAACTGCTTTAGAATTGGAATTAACTGAAAGTACCATTATGGAGGATCCAGCCTATGCCTCCATTATTTTAAAAAATTTAAAGGCTCTAGGTATAAAAATTTCTATTGATGACTTTGGTACAGGCTTTTCTTCTTTAAGTTATTTAAAGCAGTTCCCTATCGATATATTAAAAATTGATAAATCATTCATTGTGAACCTTGAGTGGGATGAGGCCAATGCTTCTATTGCAGCTGCCGTTATTTCTTTAGCACATAATTTAAAGTTAAAGGTGGTTGCTGAAGGAATTGAAACTTTAAATCAAGTTGAATTTTTAAAAGAAAGAAAATGTGATTTTGGACAGGGATATTTATTCAGCAAACCAATAGAATTGGAAAAAGCGATTGAGCTTATTAAAAGGGAAGAATGCCTTTTATAAAGTAGTTTTACATTCAAGCTGCCTACATTTGGCAGCTTGAATTATTTAAATGAGGTATCTAAAATAAATATAACCTGTACAAAGAAGAATAGATACAACCATTAAGGGAAAGGAAATGAAAAGAAACTTTTTAAAAGAAATCGGTGTCCCTTCTTGAGCGGCAAGCCCGGCTACAATAACATTGGCACTAGCTCCAATTAATGTACCATTTCCTCCTATACAAGCGCCTAGAGAAAGACTCCACCATATGGGCTCCAAATGTTGAATCCCCATCGAGCCCATTTCTTTAATCATGGGAATCATTGTGGCAACAAACGGAATATTATCTATGAAAGCAGAGGCAACTGCACTTATCCAAAGAATGAGAATACTAGTGGAGGTTATATTTCCTTTAGTATAGTTCATGGATAATTTAGCTAATAAGGAAATAACCCCTGTTTCCAATAATCCAGATACGAGGACGAAAAGGCCGATAAAGAAGAAAATGGTTCCCCATTCAACCTTTGAAAATGACTTCTCTAAATACTTTTCACCAGTCATAATGAGAAGTAAAAAGGCTCCAGCAAGAGCAACTGTGGCTGATTCTATTTGAATAACTTGATGCAGAAAGAAACCTAAAATGGTAAAGGATAGAGCAATTAAGCTTTTGACAAGCAATTTTTTGTCCGTAATTTCTTTCCTTTCATCTAAACTCATTAATTGGTTTCTTAATTCATTAGATGTCCTTAGCTCTTTTCGAAAAATAAAGGCCAATAATAAAATATTCACAAGTAATATGAAAAAGGAAATGGCAGTAAGATGATTGATAAATTGCATAAAGGTCAATTGCTTTACTGCGCTTCCAATCATAATATTAGGAGGATCTCCAATAAGGGTGGAGGTCCCTCCTATATTAGAAGCAATAATTTCTGTAACAAGATATGGAATGGGTTTAACCTGTAGTTCCTTTGTAATGTTAAATGTGACAGGAACCATGAGTAAAACAGTTGTAACGTTATCTAAAAAAGCGGAGCCAACAGCAGTTAGGATACCTAGGACAACTAGAATTTTTAGCGGGTCTCCTTTTACTTTTTTGGCGGCCCAAATGGCCAAGTAATGAAATAAGCCTGTTTCAGCGGTTATGGCAACAATGATCATCATACCTGTCAATAATCCAAGAGTATTAAAATCAACGTGCTGTAGGGCAGTTTCTTGTTTCACAATGCCAAGTATAATCATTAAAATACCCCCAGCCATGGCGATGATGGTCCGATGAATTTTTTCAGTGACAATAAATGCGTACGTAATGAGAAATATACCAATTGCAAGAATCGCTTGGTTTGTCACATTCTCACTTCCTCTCTTAAAAAGTGTGTGTATTTCATTTGCAAAATACATAAAAAAGACAAAGAGGAGCCTGTGATGACAGACTCCTCCAAAAAAAACATATTAAGATAATAATATTTTATAAATAAACAAAAGGGATGTAAAGGAATTCTTTTTTTCAGTCCTTATAGTAGCGAATTTTAAAAGAAGAAAAAATTTTCTTAATAGTCCATTTTAAGTTTCATTTTTGACAAAAATGTTTGAATAAAAAACGAAAATAAGCACTTTCAAAAAACAAATTTAAAAAATTTTTTTATAATAGTGATGACGATAAGGGAGGGATAAAAATGAACGTAACTACAATCATTGAATTAGAAAATAATGAGGTAGAAACATTGGCTGGTGCCAAATTGGTATTTTGTCAGGAGCATATTGATGAAAATATTGTAGAAACATGTGTTGAATGCTTTCAATCAGAAACATCAGGAGAAACCGTTCCAACAGAGGAAGCAATGGAAAAGGTGTTCAATGAGTTAAAAAAAGAGGGTGTAATCCCGAAACAAGTAGAAGATTTTTCATTTGAAATGCCTTCATGTGGAAATTTGATCAGTAAATCACATTTTGAAACTGATTTACCTCAAAAAGTAATTCTTACTTACATGTGCTAGAAAGAAGTTCTTTAAAAAGGCTTCTTCTTTTTTTAGTTTTCAAATTCTCCTGTCTTGTCGCCTTTTGTCTAAAGTATGAGTGTGACTTTGGTCAATTCGGGATCAAGAAGAGTGGACTATAATAATGTTGGTTAAAGATGTTAGAGTTGGATATTTAAGAGACATATTGTGAAAGCGCTTACACTCTTCTTTGGAAGGAGGCTTATTTTTTGAATCAAAAGATTACCATTTTAACTGGACACTTTGGAAGTGGAAAAACAGAGATTGCTATTAATTTAGCTTTAAAAGAACGAAAAAACTTTGAAAGAGTTGCCATTAATGATTTAGATGTAATCAACCCTTATTTTCGATCAAGGGAGGTTGCCTCAATCTTTAAGCAGCATGATATTGAATTGATTGCTCCAAAAGACCAGCTTGCCTCTTCTGATTTACCAATTGTATCGGGAGAGATATACCGTGTTTTGCATGATCCGAGATATCGGATTATTATTGATGCCGGCGGAGATAAGGATGGAGCAACTGCTTTAGGGCAATATTACCATGAGTGGAAGGGCCTAGAGGTTGAAATGATATTTGTGTTAAATGCGAATCGTCCCTATGTGAGCACATTGGAGGGGGCCATTCATACGATAAAAGAGATTGAAAAAGCTTCACGCTTAAAGATAACTGGGATTGTTAACAATTCAAATATTGGCTCAGAAACAACGTTAGAGGATATAGAGAAAGGCTTTGAACTTAGTACCTTTTTATCTAAAAAACTAGAAATTCCACTTTTATACACAGGTATTTCATCTCATTTGGAAAAAACAGCAGCTCATTTTGCTGAAAATCATGAGGTAATGTGGATAAAACGATATATGAAATTGCCATGGGAATCATGAGGAGGGCGAAGGTGTTGGAAAAAAGAGTCGTTTTCAATGAAGAAATATGTAAGTCCTGCAGTTTATGTGTTCATGTGTGCCCTACAAACGTTATTTTTCTAGCAGACTATTTAAATGGAAAAGGGTACCGTCCAGCGACAGTCGTCAATCAAGATAATTGTATAAGCTGTGCAAAATGTGGTCAGGTATGTCCTGATTCGGTTATTACCGTGTATCGGCCGGAAAAGAAAAAACAAACGGTGTGATGGGAAGGAGTTTTATTCATGGGGAAAGTGTTAATGAAAGGAAATGAGGTTATAGCCGAGTCAGCCGTACATGCAGGCTGTAAATATTTTTTTGGCTATCCAATTACACCTCAAAGTGAATTAGTTGCATATATGGCAAGAAGATTACCTGAAGTAGGCGGCTTATTTCTTCAAGCTGAAAGTGAAATAGCTGCAATCAATATGGTTTACGGAGCATCCAGCACTGGGGCAAGGGTAATGACTTCCTCATCAAGTCCAGGCTTTAGTTTAAAGCAAGAAGGAATCTCTTATTTAGTAGGATCCGAGCTTCCAGCTGTTATTTGTAATATTGTTAGAGGAGGCCCTGGACTTGGAAATATTCAACCAGCCCAATCTGATTATTTTCAAGTTACAAAAGGCGGAGGACATGGAGATTATCATATACCTGTCTTAGCACCAGCAAGTTTGCAAGAAATAGTGGAGTTAATTCAGGATGCCTTTGATATTGCTGACCGTTATCGCAACCCTGTCATTATTATGGGGGATGGAATGCTCGGCCAAATGATGGAGCCAGTTGAATTTACGGAACGTCCAGTGAGTGAATTACCTGAGAAAAACTGGGCTGCCACTGGAACTCGCGGTGATGGAGGTCCAAAAATTATTACTTCACTTGAGCTTGATGCGGATGGTCTTGAAAAAAGGAATCAGCATTTACAGAAAAAGTTTGCTGAAATGAAAGAAAAAGAAGTTCGCTATGAGACATATAAAACAGAAGATGCTGATTATATTATAGTTGCATTTGGCACAGTAGCTAGGATTGCCATGAATGCAATGAATAAAGCAAGACAAGATGGAGTGAAAGTAGGATTAATTCGCCCTATCTCTCTTTGGCCATTTCCAGAAAAGCCATTTATTGAAACAAGAGATAAAGTGAACATGTATATTTCGGTGGAAATGAGTGCTGGACAAATGGTGGAGGATGTTAGACTTGCTGTCAATGGCCATGCACCTGTCGACTTCTTTGGACGAAACGGTGGCGTCGTTCCAACCCAGGAGGAAATTTATCATAAGATTATGATGATTGCCGGAGGGATACAAGTATGACAATGAAAACAGTATTTCAAAAGACTAAAGGATTAACAGATAAACCTACCCATTACTGCCCAGGCTGTACACATGGGGTAATCCATCGCCTTGTTGGAGAAGTTTTAGAGGAAATGGATATTTTAGAAGATACGATTGGTGTTGCTTCAGTAGGATGCTCTGTGCTTTCCTATGAATATTTTAATTGTGATATGACTCAAGCTGCACACGGCCGTGCACCCGCTGTGGCAACAGGGGTAAAAAGAGTAAGACCAGATCGATTTGTGTTTACTTACCAAGGGGATGGAGACCTTGCATCGATTGGTATCAGTGAAATTATCCATGCTGCTGCCAGGGGAGAGAAAATTACTGTTATTTTTGTTAATAATGCAATTTATGGAATGACAGGGGGGCAAATGGCTCCAACTACTTTAATAGGGCAAAAGACTGCCACAACCCCGTTTGGACGAAATGAAAATATTCAAGGTTCGCCTATTCGTGTTTCGGAAATGCTTTCAACACTTGATGGTACCGCCTATATTGAACGTGTTTCAACACATGATGTTCCAAACATATTAAAGGCGAAGAAGGCTATTAGGAAAGCATTTGAAACACAGAAAAAAGGGCTTGGCTTTTCAATGGTAGAGGTTTTATCTACTTGCCCAACAAACTGGGGACTTGACCCACAAGAATCACTTGAATGGGTAAGAGAAAATATGGTTCCTGTTTATCCTCTTGGGGTATATAAAAATAAAGAGGGAGGGAATTAAGGATGCTGGAGGAAATTATTATAGCTGGTTTTGGCGGTCAAGGTGTTATGTCCATGGGGCAACTTATTGCTTATGCAGGGATGCTTGAAGGAAAAGGAGTTTCATGGCTTCCATCCTATGGACCAGAACAAAGAGGGGGAACAGCAAACTGTGCTGTAGTCGTAAGTGACGAGCCTGTTGGATCACCACTTGTAACAAAACCAACTACGGCGATTGTTTTAAATAACCCCTCTTTTGATAAGTTTGAATCAAAAGTACGCTCTGGCGGCCTTTTCATTGTTAATTCTTCATTAGTGACTCGAACAGCCGATCGTAAGGATATTACAAATATTGAGATAAAGGCAACTGATCTCGCAAATGAGCTAGGGAATTCACGAGTAGCCAATATGATTCTTTTAGGAGCTTTTTTAGAGTACACAAAAATAGTTACAATGGACTCTATTTTGGAATCTCTAAAAAAGGTATTAGGACCCGATAAGTATCATCTAATTGAAGTGAATAAACAGGCACTTGAGAAGGGTGCTAGCCTTTTAATGGAAAAGACGATTTAAAAAGAAAGCCAGCTGGGGAGGAGAATCCAAGCTGGCTTTTGTTTTTCTCAATGCTTTATCAGTTTATAGCTCTTGCTTATTTACATGATGTCCATGATCGTCTCTTACGGATCGAAGCAACATGCAACCTAGCGTGATTGCAAAACCAACAAATATTAAAACTAACAAATTGTCCCCTTTAAAGATAATTCCAAAGCTTGCAATGAATAAACCAAGGGATGTGAAAAAAGGCAAAATAGAAGGATTAGGCATGTGAATATCTCCAACTGGTTCTGCAGGTGTCATCTCCTTCTTTCCCTCCATTTTTTCTCTCCAAAATGGATCAAGTCCTTTGACTAAGGGCAATTGCTTGAAATTATATTCTGGAGGGGGGGATGGAATAGACCATTCAAGTGAACGACCATTCCAAGGATCATTACCAGCTTGTTTATGCTTTACTTGTGTCAAAATGATATTTACAAACATCACGATTGCTGCAATGGTCATTAAGGCAGCACCCACAGTACTGATTAGATTAAAGGTTTCAAAGCCCTGCCCTGGAAGGTAGGTAAATACACGTCTAGGCATTCCATATACACCTAGGAAATGATAGAAGAAGAAGGCTAAATGAAAACCGATAAAAAAGAACCAAAAAGTAATTTTGCCCAGTGTATCATTTAACATGGTTCCGAACATTTTTGGCCACCAGTAATGTAAAGCAGCAAAAATAGCAAAAACAACTCCGCCTATAATAACATAGTGAAAGTGACCAACAACAAAGTATGTGTCGTGGAATTGAAAATCTGCAGCAGCCGATGCAAGCATAACTCCTGTTGCCCCTCCAAAGGTGAAGGTTGGGATAAAACCAGCTGCCCATAGCATAGGAGTGCTAAATTGAATACTTCCACCCCACATAGTAAAAAGCCAGTTAAAGATTTTAATTCCAGTCGGAATAGAAACAGCCATGGTCGTGACCGCAAATATAGCATTTGTCACAGGGCCTGCCCCGGTTGTAAACATGTGGTGAAACCAAACCATGAAACCAAGAAAACCAATAAGCACAGTTGCAAATACCATGGAAGAATAGCCAAATAACCTTTTTAAAGAAAATGTGCTGATTACTTCAGAAAAAATTCCGAAGGCTGGAAGGGCAAGAATATATACTTCCGGATGACCAAAAATCCAAAATAAGTGCTCCCATATGATGGTATTTCCACCCATTGCTGTATGAAAAAAATTAGCCCCGAATAGCCTGTCAAAGGTTAGGAAAAAAAGGGCAACCGTTAATGGTGGGAAAGCGAATAGAATGAGAGATGATGTGACAAAAGCTGTCCATGAGAATAAAGGCATTCTCATATAGGTCATCCCCGGTGTCCGCATATTTATAATGGTTACCAAAAAATTGATGGCACTTATGATCGTTCCAAATCCGGAAATTTGTAGACCAAGGGCATAGAAGTCGACTCCATGTGTAGGAGATGCTAATGCAAGAGAAGCATAGCTTGTCCAGCCGGCATCAGGAGCCCCTCCTAAAAACCAACTGCAATTTAGGAGAATGCCACCAAATAAAAAAAACCAGAATCCAAGTGCATTTAAATAGGGGAATGCTACATCCCGTGCGCCTATTTGAAGCGGAACGATGAAATTCATAAAGGCTAATAATAATGGCATGGCAGCAAAAAAAATCATGGTCGTTCCGTGCATGGTCAGCAATTCATTATATAAACCTGCACTTACAAAATCATTATTAGGAACAGTCAATTGAATCCGCATGAGCATGACCTCTGTTCCACCAGCTAAAAAGAATAAGCCTCCACCAAGCAAATACAGGATTCCGATTTTTTTATGATCAACCGTTGTTAAATAGTCCATAAAAATTCCTTTTTGCTTTACTGCAACAGATGACATACATTCTCCTCCAATTGGAAAAATACTATTACTATTTTTTTACAAAAGGAGAGACTTTTAGCAAAAAAAAATATGTTAAATTTGTGAACAATAATTTTTGGGAATAAGGTAAATCCTAAAACATGATATAAATCAATTAATTGAAAGTCTCTTTCAATTAAGATAAATTCATAGTTAATAAGGAGGGAATGTAAATGAGCAAGCATTCATTAAAGGATTATCAAGAATTTAGTGCAGAAAGATTTACAAAAAGAATTATTTTTAACGAAGGTGGAAGCACTGCATTTATGTTAAACTTCGAGCCTGGTCAGAAGTTACCAGAGCACAAGCATTCGGGATCAGAGGTTTACCTTTTGGTTTTATCCGGAAGCGGTACAGCTATTATCGGTGGCGAGGAAATTGAAATGAATGCACAAGATGTCGTTCATTCTGGCGGAGATACTGAACTTGCTATTGTAAATAGTGGCAGTGAACAAATGAGCGTGTATGTTGTCCTAAGTAAAACACCAAATGAAGAATATGCAAAAAATATATAAAAATAAAAACAGATGACCAATGCGCGTCATCTGTTTTTATTTTTAAAGAGCTGACTTCTTCTTTCGTTTATACCCAAAGAACCACCAATTCCAATCTCCAAGAAGTTTCATTAATGCAGGAACTAGGACCATCCGAACGATGGTAGAATCAATGAAGATGGCTAATGCAATCCCAACTCCTAGTTGTTTGATTGGCATAACCCCTGTAAAAGCGAAGGCTCCAGTCACAACAATCATGATGGCTGCTGCAGAGGTAATAATTTTACTTGTATACGTTAATCCAGAGACAGTTGCGAGACTATTATCACCAGTGTTTAAATAAAACTCCTGAATCCTCGAAATGAGAAAAACTTCATAATCCATGGAAAGTCCAAAAACTAGGGTGAAAACAAATACAGGGAGAATAAGAGCGATATCCACCGGTTTCATTCCTAAATGGCCTTCTTGATAAATCCAAACGACAATCCCAAAGGTGCAGCCAAGGCTCAATATATTCATTAAAATAGCTTTTAATGGAATGAGTAATGACCGAAACGCCACCATTAAAATGAAAAAGGTTGATAAAAAAATCAATAAAAGCCCATAGGGTGCCTTCTTATAAATTTCCGTAAAAATTTCTTGTTCAAATTTAATTTGGCCATCAAAGGTTGTTTTAACATCATCAAAATGAAATTGTGACCATTTACTAATCCAATCCCTTGCTTTTGATGAGTGCTCTTCTGTATTAAGAAAAACTTGAACAAGCATTTTATTTTTTGAAACAGAATTTTTCAAAACAGGAGCAAATTTATCTTTGTTCATATTTACTAGCAATGAAAGTCTAGTTGGGTCGTTAATTCCAGTGACAGAAAATGGTGATATAACCTGATGCACAAGGGGGTCCTTTTTTAATTTTTGAATCACCTTATATATCTTTTCAAGATTATTCCTCTCAAGTGCGTCTCCGTTTGTTTCAATGACAAGGACAACCTTTTTCTCATCGCGCTGATCCTTCGGTATAAATTGAGTCTTAAATGTTTCGTAAGCAATTCTTGATGGATATTTAGGTGGAAGAGAATCAATACCTGGTATGGTCAAAACCATATTTCTTGCCGGAATTAGTCCGCCAAGAAGTAGTAATAGAGCTAGAATAGTCATTAAAATAGGAGCCTTCATTACTCCTTTTGCAAACTGATACCAAATGGATGAATGATTTTCTTTTGCACGAAATAAACTTAGATGATTAATTTTCTTTCCCATAACAGAAAGTAATGCTGGAAGAAAGGTAGTGGCTGAAAGGGCAGAAATAAATACAACTGTCATTCCGCCCAATGCGACATTTTGAAAAATATCAATTTTGATAAATAACAGACCTGAAAGACCAATAAAAACACAAAAGGCAGAAAACATAATAGAACGACCTGCTGTTGCTACTGTAGTGTGAATAGCCTCTTCAATTGGATGATTGTTTAATTCTTCCTTAAATCGATTAATAAAAAGAAGGGCAAAATCAATACTTAGGGCAAGGCCAATCATTGGAATAATATTCAAAATAAAAATGGACAAATTGGTGGTAAAACTATAAAAATAAACCATTCCCATAGTAGTTAAAATAGAAACTACCCCGATAATGAGAGGAATTGTAGCTGCAACTATCCCGCCAAATGCGAGAATAAGCACAATTAATGCAATCGGTAGGCCAATCATTTCAGCCTTTGCTAAATCCTCCTGGCTTGCTTTATTAAGATCCTGAACAATAATGGGCTCACCCGTCATTGTGACAGTTAACCCTTTTTTATTTTTTAAAAGTTGATGTAAATGGGAAGTCTCCTTTTGCAAATTTTCAGGGTCTTTATTAAATGATAGGATTCCGTATGCATAGTCTCCTTTTTTCATCCCAACACGATCAATTGGTGTTATAGACTTGTATTTATGAAGCATGGCAAATGTATCTTGGATGTATGTGTTCCATTCAAAGTCGTTTATGGATTTGTCTTTATGAAAGAGCAGAATGATGGTTGACTTTGGTTGTCCGAAATTATTTTCTAAAATTTTTTTTGTTTTGATATATTGACCGTGATATTCAAACCCATTTCCACTTAATATGGTAGGTAGCTTTATAGCAAAAGAACTAAAAATGAAAATAAGGATAACCCAAATAATTAAAAACCATTTTCTATTTTGAAAAGTGATTTGACCTAGTTTTTGCAGCATGTTATCACCAACCTTTATAGGTCTCTAGTTTGAATCATTCCCAGTTTAATGAGTGTACATTCCAATATATGAAAGTAAAAATGTTCAAAGTTATTTTTACAAATGTAAAAAAGTCATTGTTTCCAACCTAACATTTGTTAAAATAAAGTTAAACATTCGAACTAGGTGATTCTAAGTGGAAAAAGAAAAGTTAAGCAAGGTTATTGAGGCTGCAAAATTATATTATTTACTTGATTATAATCAAAATGAGATTGCCAGCATTCTTGGGGTATCACGTCCAACTGTTTCACGCTTTTTACAATTAGCGAAAAGCGAAGGGATTGTTGAAATTACGATCAAAGATCCAAATGAAAATGTAGAAAATCTATCAACCCAGCTTGAAAAGAAATTTAATTTAAAACGAGTGATTATTGCCTCTGCGCCCCAATTTGAAAATCATATTATAAAAAATTATTTAGGTGAAAAAACAGCAGAATTTCTGGATGAAATTGTGAAGGATAACGATATTATCGGTGTAACTTGGGGAACGACTCTTTACCATGTTGCCATTGAGTTAAAGCAAAAGTTTGTAAAAGATGTAAAGGTTGTTCAGCTTAAAGGAGGAGTAAGTCATTCTGAGACAAACACATATGCCTCTGAAATTCTGTATTTATTCGGTAAAGCCTATAATACAACGCCCCTTCATTTACCTTTGCCTGCAATTGTTGATCATGTTGTTGTCAAGCAGGCGATGGAAGCTGATCGACATATAAAACGAATACTTGAGTTAGGGAAACAATCCAATATTGCTATCTTTACCTTAGGCACCGTAAAGCCTGACTCTCTGTTATTTCAGTTAGGATACTTTACTGAAAGTGACCTAGCTTCACTTTACGGAAAATCAGTTGGAGATATTTGCTCTCGTTTCTTTGATCATGAGGGTAGGGTTTGTAATGAAAGCTTAAACGATAGAACACTTGGAATTAATTTCGAGGATTTAAAAACAAAGGAATATTCCATTCTCGTTGCTGGAGGCCCTAATAAAATCGAGGGGATCTATGGCGCCTTAAAAGGGCGTTTTGCAAATGTATTAGTTACAGACCAGTTTACTGCACAATTTTTAATAGAGAAAAAGCAATAATTTTTTACATTTGTTCAAATTGATAATTACAAATGTTCAATTCTTTGGTATAGTATCTTTAGATGAAATAACAAATACTAATTAAACATTTTTACAAAAGGTTAGGAAGGAAGTATTTAATATGGTTCAAAATATTGCAAGAATGATTGATCACACATTATTAAAAGCAAATGCATCTATGGAAGAAATCGTTAAGCTTGCAGAAGAGGCGAAACAATATAAGTTCGCATCTGTTTGTGTTAATCCTACTTGGGTGAAAACCGCAGCACAATTGCTGGCAGAAGCACCAGAGGTAAAGGTTTGTACGGTTATTGGCTTCCCATTAGGTGCGACAACTCCTGAAACAAAAGCATTTGAAGCAAAAAATGCAATCGAAAATGGAGCAACTGAGGTTGATATGGTGATCAATATTGGTGCACTTAAAGATAAAAAGAATGAGTTTGTTGAAGAAGATATTCGAGCCGTTGTGGATGCTGCTAATGGCAATGCTTTAGTAAAAGTGATTATCGAAACATGTCTTTTGACAGATGAAGAAAAGGTTCGTGCATGTGAGCTTTCAGTAAAAGCTGGGGCGGATTATGTTAAAACCTCTACAGGTTTTTCAACTGGAGGGGCGACAGCTGCTGATATTCAATTAATGCGTCAAACGGTTGGTCCAGAAGTCGGAGTAAAAGCATCAGGTGGGGTTAGAAGCAGAAATGATGCCCTAGCCATGATTGAAGCAGGTGCCTCACGTATTGGGGCAAGTTCAGGGATTGCTATTGTAAACGGAGAAACATCTGCAAGTGATTATTAAGTAAAACGAGGGAGATTATGATGAAGGAAATTATATTATCCTTGATAGCCGGAATGGTTGTTGGGATGCTATTTAAGTTTTTAAAGCTTCCATTGCCTGCACCGCCAGTTTTTTCAGCTGTTGTTGGGGTATTTGGAGTTTATTTAGGCGGTATACTGATTGAATGGATTGGTAAGTTAATTCAGCATTAGGGTTTATTGGAGGAGTGGGGAAAATGGAAGAGAAAGAGCTATTGAAGGAAGCTATGAAAGCAAGAGAGCTTGCCTATGTACCCTATTCAAAATTCAAAGTAGGAGCAGCTCTAGTATCAAAGGACGGCCAAGTATTTCATGGCTGTAATATTGAGAATGCTGCTTACAGTATGACAAATTGTGCCGAAAGAACGGCCCTTTTTAAAGCATATTCTGAAGGAGTTACCCAATTCGAAACATTGTTTGTAGTAGCTGATACTGATGGCCCCGTTTCCCCCTGTGGAGCCTGCCGCCAGGTTATATCCGAACTTTGTGATGCAGATATGGAAGTTGTGTTAACCAACTTAAAAGGGGACATCCAAAGAATAACCGTTCGTGATCTCCTTCCAGGAGCTTTTTCACCTAAGGATTTAAATAATGATTAATGAAAAACCAGTCAGATGACTGGCTTTTTACTTTCTATCTGATGTCTTGATACAAACGGATTCTCTGTAATCCAAAACCTCCAAGGATAATCTTTTGCTTCTCCAGTATTGTTAATTCCGATTCTTTTTCCTTGTGAAATGGAATGGGGAGAGATGCCGTTTGAAATGAAAATAGGTGGTTCCCATAATACCCGCCCATAATCCTCCATAGAAATTCCTAATGATTTTGTAAGCTTTCCTGGCCCATTTGTTAAATTTTTGATATCTGTCATTCCTCTGCGCTTGAACATAAGTTCCATACCAGCGACCGGCTCTACTGCTCGTATAAGTACAGCTTCAGGTTTTTCTTTATCACTGGACACTACATTTACAAGACAATGCGTGTGCATTAAATATGTATAAACATGGCCGGCTTCAGCAAACATGATTTCAGTTCGTTTTGTTCTTCTATTTTGATGACTATGTGCAGCACGGTCCATCGGCCCCATGTATGCCTCTGTTTCTACAATATATCCAGCTGCTGTCCCTTCATTTGTTATTTTCACTAAAGTACATCCCAATAAGGCTTGAGCAAGATCTATGGTAGATTGCATAAAAAAATCTCGATGAAGCGGCTCATATGAATTTTTCACGCATTTGCTCCCCCTTTCTATTTTTTTCTTAATTATATATGATGAATTAAGAATAAGTTAAAGGTGTGAATACTTCATGAAAAAAATAGGATTTATTGGCTCAGGAAAAATGGCTCAAGCTATGTTGGAAGGAATGCTTTCCTCTAATGATATAACCAAAGAAAATATAATGGCTAGTTCAGCAACAGAGAAAACACGAGTAAAAATAGAACAAAAATTTGGAATACTAACCACAATTGATAATCAGACAGTAGCAAAATTTGCTGATATTCTTATTTTGGCAGTGAAACCGGATATTCATCCAGCTATTATTGAGGATATCAAAAAAGAAGTCAAACATGACGTAGTGGTGGTAACCATTGCTGCGGGAATCACATTAGATGATATAGAAAAATTCTTTGGGAAAAAAATAAAAGCTGTAAGGACTATGCCAAATACACCATCCTTGGTAGGGGAAGGGATGAGTGTGATATGTCCTAACAGCTATTTACGTGAGGAAGAAATTGTAGAGGTGGAACAGCTCTTTTCTACATTTGGGAAAACTGAACGTTTAGAGGAAAAATGGATGGATGCTGTTCCTGCAATTAGTGGTTCGTCTCCCGCTTATGTTTATATGTTCATTGAAGCAATGGCAGATGGAGGCGTCCGTCAAGGAATACCAAGAGAAAAAGCCTATCGACTTGCTGCTCAAGCAGTGCTTGGGGCGGCAAAAATGGTTTTGGAAACAGGAGTACACCCTGGTGAATTAAAAGACAATGTGTGCACACCTGGGGGAGCAACTATTGAAGCTGTGGCTGAGCTTGAAAAAAGACAATTAAGAGGGGGAATACTGGCTGCAATGGAGAAGTGTACAGAGAAAGTTAAACATTTGAAAGTGGACTAAAAAGAAAAAATAATTGGGAACCTGTTGAAGGTTCCCTCTACTTCTGAAATAAAAAACTTCTGTGTACCCGATGTTTTAAAATTTCTACAATTTTTTTAAAAGATGATGTTTACTGCTTATAAATTGTGGTTGCTCCGTATTTGGAAGATACCATAAATTTTCTATTTCAATTTTATTTTGGCTTAATAAGGATAAAAATTCTTCCATAAATACACCTCGGCTTGGATCACATGAGGGACTGCTTTGTATCCCGACAGTGCCGATTATTTTATAGTGCTGTTTTTTGTATTCAATAAGTTGATTGATGATGGGCTGTAAAATGGTTTGACTGTGAGTCCTATACTCCTTAGTATCATATTCTTCATATGTCATGGGAGGACGGTTAAGCCCTAGAAAAGTGAACTCAGGACATGGCAATTGTAATAAGCCATAGCCATTCTTTATGGCCCATTCCATTATAGAAGGTATAGCCCCTAATGCTCGCGCCTCTGTTTCTATTACCGTATTTTGGTTTAGGATACAATGAGAGACAACTAAAATACATTTACTACGCTGCACGTTTATTCAAATCCTTTTTAGGCTTATAAATTTTCTGTAATGGAGGTATGCGCATGATCAAAAACATGACAATCAAACAAGTAAGAATTTTATCGACAAAATTTCCCGTAATTCTTGAAATAAAAGTGGAGGCAAAAATACTTTCACCTGCTGAACGTGCCCATAAAACAACCAAATCCATTCCACTTCCATTTAACCCGCCAAAAAGTGCAACTGCAATTGGTGTTCCAATTAATGGTGCAACAATGGATAAAATAAGACCAGTAATGAGAGCAACATACCATTTTTGAAAATCATATTTTTTTGCAATCGTACCAACAATAATAGCAATCACCAAATTGACAATCCCAAAGAAAACGGAAGATGGCTCAGTGGTAACCCCTAATACAACATTTGTAAGCACACCTGTTAATGATCCCCACCAAGGACCAAATAAAACCGAAACAAGAACAGTTCCAATCGTATCCAAAAAGAGCAAAGGAATTTTCAACCATGAAACAGCAGTTCCAAGTACTACGTTTAAAGCAATTCCAAGAGCAGCATAAACTAAAATGAGTGTTTTACTTTTGTTATACATTTTTAACTTTCCCCCTTTTATATGTTTGGAAACTTTTATCCTTATTATAAAAAATTGGAAAGTATGGGTAAATTCAAATAATCGATAATATCAATTAAAATTAATCTATAATATCGATTATTTTATTTCCCGGAAAATGTCGTTTTAAAAAGAAAAGTGTCATTATAGAAAGTAAAAAAAAGTAGTGCATTTATTTATACACTACTTTAAAGAAGGTTATGGTTTTAGAACGACCTTTATATTACAATCTTCTTTTTCATCAAATATTTCATATCCGTGTTTTGCATGTTCAAGTGGAAGGCGTTATGATTTCGGCTGGATTTATTTTTCCGGTCTTAATTAAGTTGTAAAGCTCTGGCATGTAGTGAATAAAAGGGCCTGTCCCATTTTTAAAGTGATGTTTCGGGAAAAGAAATCCCCAAGTGGAAATTGATTATACCTGGAACCATAAACACCAACTAATTGAATGGTAGCTCCTTTTCTTACACACTGTGCTGCCATAGTGATGGCGCCCATGTTCCCGCCCTGTAGTTTTAAGTGAAATTTTCAAAAGGAACTCTTAAATATTCTGCCTGACCACCGGGATATTCACCAAAAGTTACCGAATACCCAAAATAACCGCCTGTATCCCCATGAGGATTGGAATTGTCACATGGGCTCTCAAGGTGATTTTAGCAGTAATAGCATTTTCCGCAAGAAACATTGAAGGGAACTATCACTCTGTCCCCTTTTTTAACCTTTGTGACAGCAGAACCGATTTCTTCAACAATGCCCATTGGCTCGTGACCAATAATAAAATCGTGGGGCATATTGGGCATCATCCCATGGATTAGGTGAAGATTAGATCCACATATAGCTGTACTAGTAATTTTAATAATGAGGTCATCCTGCTTTTGAATTTTTGGATCAGGAACTTCTTTTACTTTTACATTTCTCATTCCTTGATAGGTTACAGCTTTTATTATCATTCTCCTTCAACCTTATTTCTTTTTAGGATTTACAAATGTAAAATAAAAACACCAGCAAATGCCAGTGTTAATATCCGGAAATGCAATAAACTAAATGTTGAATTATTGCGCCTGTTGTTCAGCTGTTGAAGTAATAGCAGTCATGATTCCTACACAGAAAATAGTAAGGAAAGAATATAGAAACTTCTCCCATCCAATTACTTTTATTCCTCCTAAAATAACTAAAGCATCAATGATAAAAATAATGATTCCAATATTTAAAGTGGTTAATTTAGTTAAGAGTTGTGCTAGTAAGTCTGTCCCACCCGTGCTAGTTTCATATCTAAGCATCAGGCCGACCCCAACTCCTACAATTAATCCGCCCATAATTGTGCTTGGAAGAATGCTGAGGTGAATTTTTCCATCCATAAAGGAAAAAAGGTCAATACAAAAGGACGACACAATAAGTCCATGGATACTATAGTAGAAGTATCGTCTTTCGAATATCCATGCTAATGCGTAAAGCGGTATACTTATCAGAAGAATACTAATCCCTGTTGGCCATCCATAGAAATAATGAACAATTAACCCTATTCCAATTACACCGCCATCAAGTAAGTGATATGGAACTAAAAAGGCATTTACCCCAAGGCCTAATAATGTACTTCCTGCAAAGATTGCTACTACTTTTTCCCACATTTGACTACCTCCAAACAAGTCCCACATTATAAAAAGTATGAGATGGGAAATTTTTTAGAAGTAAAAAAAAGCTACTGACATTGTCAGAAGCGAACAAATTAATGTTGTAAAAAGGTTAATTGGTAAAAATGGAGAACTGTAAATATATAAGGAAGTGCTATCTCATTATTATCTCCCCTTTAAATAGAGGAGGATATTTGTGAAAAAATTTGGGCATGTCGTTCTTCATCATCAGCAGCCATTTGGAACCTTTCCTTTAATTGCTGATCTGCAATTTGTGCTGCTAAATTGCGATAAAATGGCACCGTTTCTTGTTCATCTTTAATAGATTCCCGAACGCCTCTTTTAAATGAGCTTGGTAATGCCACCCCTAATTCAATTGGGGGATATTTCCCTGACATATCCACATATCCTTTTGAAAACCAGTGAAAATGTTTGATTTCATCCTGGCGAATTGCAAGTATTGTTTGGCGGTATTGTTTATTTGGAGCTAACTCAGCGAGCCTTGTATAGTATTGGATTGCTTGAAATTCATCATTAACAGCTTTGGATATATCTTTTAATAGCTTTTTCTGCTGCTGCCGATAATCGTCAAAGCCCCCTTGATTATAAAAATAAGGCAAATAATACATTCTATTCCCTCCTCCATCATATCAGTGCATTGTATGCATGATAGAAGTCTGTGGTCCGCCTATTTTCTATAATTCTGTTGGGAAGCTTTAATGTGAATCTGATAGACTATGCTCAGGGAGTGTGGAGAGATAGGATATGTGTGATTATAAACGGTGATGGGAAATAATAGAAAAAAAGGATGACCACAATTGGTCATCCTTTTACTATTTAATAAACAAACTAAAAATGAAATAGAATACGGAGGCGAGTAACGCCGAAATTGGAAGAGTTATAACCCATGTAACCAGCATTCGTTGAGCTGTACCCCATTTTACCCCTTTTAAGCGATGTGAGGATCCAACCCCTAAAATACCTGAAGAAATAACGTGTGTAGTACTTACAGGTAAGTGAACAAATGTGGCTCCAAAAATAACAAATGCACCAGTTAAGTCAGCGGCAACACCGTTAACAGGACGAATCTTCATAATCTTACCGCCAACGGTTTTAATAATCTTCCAGCCACCAACGGATGTTCCAATACCCATTGAAATCGCACAAGCAAGTTGAACCCAGAAGGGGATACTAGTTGTGGTAAGATAGCCATTTGCAATAAGAGCCATTGTAATAATACCCATTGATTTTTGTGAATCATTTGTACCGTGTGAATAGGACTGTAGGGCGGCAGTTGCAATTTGGATATAACGGAAAGTCCGATTTGTTTTTGTTAAATTTAAGTTTTTAAAGCTGACTTTAAAAATACTGTACATAATATAACCGATAATAAAAGCAAGGAAAGGAGATACAATAAGTCCTTCAAGAATTTTTAAGAACCCCGCATATTTCAAGGCTGAAAAACCCGCTGCAGCAATTGCTGCTCCCGCAACAGAACCAATGATAGCATGGGAAGAACTACTCGGAATTCCAAAATACCAAGTAATTAAATTCCAAACGATTGCAGAGATCAAGGCAGCTATAATGACAATATGTCCATTGTGCATATGGTATGGGTCAATAATATCTGAAGTAATGGTTTTTGCAACACCAGTAAAGGTTAAAGCTCCTAAAAGATTCATAACAGCAGCTAAAATAATTGCGTGCCGTGGCTTTAGAGCCTTCGTTGAAACAGAGGTAGCAATTGCATTTGCCGTATCATGGAAGCCATTAATAAAGTCAAAAACAAGCGCACCTATAACAATGACAATCGTTATAATAAATAGACCACTCATATTAGGACTCCTTACGCATTCTTCATGATAATTGTTTCAAGTGTATTCGCAACAGTTTGGCAGCTATCTGCAATGTCTTCAAGTGTTTCATAAATTTCTTTAAATTGAATAATGCGAATTGGATCTTTTTCGACAGTAAATAGGTGCTTAATGGATTGTCTTAAAATATTATCGCATTTGGATTCATAATCCTTAATTTTAATAGAATGTTCTCTAATTTGAAGAAGTTTTTTATTTGATAACAATTCAATAGCCTTCTCAATTTCATAAATACTTCCTTGAATCGCACTAACGAAGCTAAGCATGAATTCATCCGCTTGTGTCATGGAGTACATCTCAAATAATGCTGCACAGCCCTCAAGTCCATCTAATACATCATCCATACTCATAGCTAAATGTAATATATCTTCACGTTCGATTGGTGTAATAAACGCATCATTTAATTCTTTAATCACTTCATGAACAAAAGAATCACCTTTTGATTCATATTCCTTCATTCTTTCAGAGAAAATTTTCAAATCACTTACATTCTTTATTTTATATTCTGTAAAGAAATTGGCACTTTCCTTCATATTTATTGCAATGTTTAAAAGCAACGATGAAAACTTATCATTTTTTTTGAATGCCATATGTATTCCCCCTATAGATTTTTAACTGTTTTATTATTTCACTGGAATCTATTTTATATGAAAATTGTCGAATAAAAGTAAATGTAAGTGAAAATTTACAAAAACTTAACATTAGAAAATTCAGAATAAATAAAGAAGTTTGTTTTGTTGACCGTATAAACTATTCGTTTTATAATTATCTCGAATTAAGGATATTTTGTTTAATGTAAAGTATAGGGAATGATATTTTTAGTGAGGTGATTCTGGTGTTTGAAATTTATAAAGCAGATGAGCGATATACTGCGAATCATGGCTGGTTAATCAGCAACTTTAGCTTTTCTTTTGCAGAGTATTTTGATCCAAATAACTTACAATTTGGCCCAATGAGGGTTTTAAATGATGATATTGTGAAACCGTTAAGAGGATTTGGGGCACATCCACATAAGGAAATGGAAATCGTTTCGATTGTTTTAAAAGGAAAGTTAAAGCACGAGGATAGTACTGGTGAAAGTGCAATTACTTCATTTGGCGGTATTCAAAGAATGTCTGCCGGGACAGGGGTTATTCACTCTGAGGTAAATCCCTCCTCTGTTGAGGATGTTAATTTTTTACAATTATGGTTCCTGCCTGAGGAGCAAGGCCTTACGCCTTCTTACGAGAAAACGGAATTTGACCTTGCCAAATTAAAAAATGACCTTTTGCCTGTAGTTTCTAAACGAAAAGGAGATCAGATTGCCTATATTCATCAAGATTTAACGATTTATTTATCTGATTTAGATAAGGGAAATGACATTCTATTTAAACAAGAAGCAGGCAGAAGGATTTTTCTTTTTGTTATAGAGGGAGAAATCATTGTAAACGGTAATTTATTGAAGAAACGGGATTCAGCAAGAATCATACAAACACCAAATTTAGAAATGAAGGCAACCAATGATTCGAGATTTATGCTTATAGATTTACCTTAAAAAATTTTAAAGCCTTAAAAGCCGACCTCGAATATGATATAGGTCGGCTTTTTCGTTAATTTATGTTTAATTAAAGCAAAAAGGGGCAATTTAAGTATACAAGCATTCTACCTATTGCTTGTGGTACACAAGTTTAAACAATGAAATAATAATAAAAGTGCTTAAAGGAGAGTGTAAAATGGGTTTTCTTTGGTCACTAATAGTTGGAGGCATCATTGGATGGATTGCTGGATTAATTGCTGGCAAGGATATCCCTGGTGGTGTAATTGGAAATATAATCGCTGGCTTTGTGGGAGCATGGTTAGGTACGCTTATATTAGGTAACTGGGGCCCTCATGTTGCTAATTTTGCGATTATACCGGCCGTTATTGGTGCGGTTGTGCTTGTTTTCATTCTAAGCATTATCCTAAGATCGTTTAGAAGAGCTGACCGATCATAATAATATAAAGCCTCCCCTTATAGGGAGGCTTTATATTGAATCCATGTTAATCTCTTTAAAAATGGGTGGAATATCCAAGAAAGGTGCAAAGCATACTATCTGTTCCTCTGTTATTGGATGAATAAATTCGAGCTTTGCTGCATGTAACGCCTGACGTGGGAAAATGGGCTGACCCCCGTATACGATATCACCTGCAAGGGGATGTCCAATATAAGACATATGAACTCTAATTTGATGGGTTCTACCAGTTTCAAGCCAACATTTTACATATGATAAACCTTTTTCTTTATCTTCTTTTACTAATTGGTAATGCGTCACAGCCTCTTGTCCTGAGGGAGACACTCTCCTTCTAGTTGAATGATGCCGGTCACGACCGATTGGTGCGTTAATGATTCCCTTTTTTGAAGGAAGTTTTCCATGAACTAGCGCAATATATGTTCTTTTGATATTCCTATTTTCCATTGCCTGATCTAGTAGTGCTCCAGCTAAAGAATGCTTGGCAAAAAGGATAGCCCCTGATGTATCCCGGTCTAATCGATGTATATGCCGAATGCTTCCCATTTCTCCACTTTGTTGCAAATGGAAAACAGCGGCATTTAGAAGTGTATCCGTTTCTAAATGATTAGGGTGTGTATTCATAAAAGGGGGTTTGTTAAACACAATTAAATGGTCATCCTCATAAAGGGTGGGAACATTGAGATAGGATGGCGGTATATCACTGTTTTTTTCATTAAATAAATTTAATTGTATTTTCTTCCCTGGCTCGAGAGTGGTGTGCCAATTGACATCTCCATTCACAAGTACCTTTTTCTCTGTTCGAAATTCGTGTGTCAGTTTTTTGGGGGCACACCATACCTTTTTAAAAAGATCCTCTATTGTTAAGCCTCGCCATTTTTGGGGGACAATAATTTCTAACCACTTACCCTTTCGTTCTGTTTTCAGCATTTTTTCCTCCTATCTAAGACATGTAATGATGGTCACAATTACCACCGATTTTATTTCTTCTACTATGATATTCTTATATTAACTATATAAAGAGATAGAAAAGGTGGGTTCCTCGTGAAAATTGTTTTTGCCTCTACTCCAGGTCAAACGGAACATATAGCCGAACTTGTGAGGCATCTCTATTCCAATGTTTTTCCAATGTATTTTGCCGATGATGATATAAAAGAGTTTGAGCAATTAAAGGTGTTAGAAACTTCTTCTCAATACTTTAATGATATTAATACGTTACAGGATGCTTTTCAAGTGATGACATGTTTGCAAACCATTATATCCATCCTGGAATGTGGAGTTTTATACGAAAATTACATTAAATTATTTAATATAAATGCTGAAATTATACAAAAATCTGGATTATTTTTTCCATTTGAATTTGAACAATTTCTGGAATCTAAGACTTTAAAAAAATGTATTTTTAGTACGTATACAAAAGCTGCAAATGAGCTACTTATCTAACACCTATTTGGTGTTTTTTTTTTGACCTGACTATTGTACTTTTTTTAAATCTAAATATAAAATAAAGATGGCTTTGAACTATTATTAGCAAAAAATGTCGTAAGAAACATGGCTTTTTTTAAAGGAGTATCAAGTAAAAGATACGAAATTATAAAGAATAATAGGAGGAGATTAAATGGACTGGAAGATAAAGGCCGATAGGTGGATCCAATTTGAAAACCTTGATGGTGAGTTAAGGTTGCAGCTTGGAAAAATGATAAATAATGAAAAGGAACTTGAAGAAGTTTTCTATAAAAACTTAGAATTTGGAACAGGTGGCATGAGAGGGGAAATCGGTGTGGGCACAAACCGAATGAACCTTTATACAGTAAGAAAAGCTTCAGCTGGTTTGGCTGCATACATAGAAGATAATGGGCTAGAAGCCAAAAAACGTGGTGTGGTTATTGCATATGATTCTCGTCATAAATCACCTGAATTTGCAATGGAGGCTGCTAAAACTCTTGCTACACGGGGAATACAAACCTACGTATTTGACGAATTGCGGCCAACTCCTGAATTATCGTTCGCGGTAAGGTATTTAAATGCTTATGCTGGGATTGTTATTACCGCAAGCCACAATCCACCAGAATATAATGGATATAAAGTATACGGATTTGATGGGGGACAACTTCCACCTGATGGTGCCGATCAAGTTATTGAAAAAGTAAATGAAATTGAAAATGAGCTTTTAATTCATGTAGAAAGTGAAGAAAAATTAAAGGCGTCAGGTTTGATTGTTACAATTGGTCCTGAAATGGATCAAGCCTATATTGAAAAGCTAAGAACTATTTCAGAAAACCATGACATTGCTTTACAATCTGATATAAAAATTGTCTACACTCCTTTACATGGAACAGGAAATAAACCTGTAAGGACTGCACTTACCGCACTTGGGTATAAAAATGTTCATGTAGTAAATGAACAGGAGCTGCCAGATCCGGAGTTTTCAACAGTAAAGAGTCCAAACCCTGAAGAACATGCAGCATTTGAATTGGCTATTCGTGACGGAAAACAAATTGGCGCTGATATATTAATTGGCACAGATCCGGATGCTGACCGCTTGGGAATTGCCGTGTTAAATCCAGAAGGGGAATACGTGGTTCTTACAGGTAATCAAACTGGGGCGCTGTTACTTGACTATTTACTAACACAAAAGAAAGCAAAAGGCACCATTCCACAAAACGGTGTCATTCTAAAAACGATTGTTACATCGGAAATTGGAAGGACCATTGCCTCATCATATGGGATACCTACAATGGATGTCTTGACAGGCTTCAAATTTATTGCGGAAAAAATTAATGAATATAAATATACCGGTGAATACTCTTTCTTATTCGGTTATGAAGAAAGCTATGGTTACTTAATTGGTGACTTTGTACGGGATAAAGATGCCGTTCAAGCAGCAATTTTAGCAGTGGAGGTTTGCGCATATTATAAAAATCAAGGGCTTTCTTTGTATGAAGGCTTAATGCAAGTGTTTGAAAAATATGGCTATTATCTTGAAGGATTACGTTCTTTAACGCTAAAAGGAAAAGATGGGGCTGAAAAGATTCAGCAAATTTTAGCTTCCTTCCGTTCAAATGGTTTGGAAAGCCTTGGTGATTTTAATGTACAGTATAGTGAAGATTATTTAACAAGCATTCGTATTACGAAGGATGGAGATGAAAAAATTAATCTTCCTAAATCAAATGTGCTGAAATATGGCTTTGAAGATGGTTCTTGGATATGCTTAAGACCCTCGGGTACAGAGCCAAAGGTAAAATTTTATTTTGGAGTTAATAGCCAAAATTTTGAGGAAAGTAAGAAAAAGCTCCAAGAGATTGAAAATCAGTTTATGGATCTTGTGAATCAAAAAATAAATATGGCTTCAAACAACTAAACATAATAAAAACACGGTCCCTTTTATTTGGGAGCCGTGTTTTTTGTTTGGTGGAATTCTATAGCCCGGTTGTTAAATACTTCTTAAAAATAAAACGTATCCCTTTATTGTTTCAGGAAAAACTATACATCGTTATCTCGTTTACATCTGACTCCAGCGTTTCATTTGCATGATCAATGTAACGCAGAAGTGAATATAAATTTTTTTCTATTACAGTGTAGTCATGTTCGAAGTTGTATGCATGCAGGAAATGCTCAATCTTTTTAGACAAAAAGTGGTCTTCCGTACGAACCATTAATATTAATAAGTTATCCCATTCGGATCGATGCGTATAGTAAAGGGCTCGATCATAATCCATTTTATTCATTTTGTTTTCTCCTCCTTGATAGGAGTTGAAATTAGTTTATGTCTTTCTGTTAAGAACTTTCGCAGAAAATCTTGGACTACCTTATATGACGCGTTTTGCAAGTATTACCTGAATAAATGGACTGTTGGAAGGGAATGGTGAAATGTTCAAAGTCATTTTTTTAAATTTTCTCTTAGTTGTCTTTTTCAACGAAAGCACGATTCATGCTGAAATGATTGAAACAAATACAAACCAACCATATACATATGAAATGTTAGAGAATGACTTACTTACTCTTAAAGCAAAATATAAAGACAACATTGAATTGAGGACAATTGGCACCACCTATTTTGGCAGAAACATTTCTGCAATAAAGGTGGGAGAAGGAAAGGCATGTGTATTATTTGTAGGTTCCCATCATGCACGTGAATGGATGACAAGCATGATTTTAATAAATATGGCAGAAAAATATGCAAGTGGGTTCTCAAATAAGACAACTCATATACCCCAAGATATTTCAATATGGTTTGTCCCGATGTTAAATCCAGATGGAGTCACCATTCAACAAAATCAGATTCATTTATTTCCACCAGAGTACCAAAATTACTTACTATTTCTGAATGAAGGCTGGGATAACTATATTAGATGGAAAGCAAATGGAAAAGGAATTGATTTAAATCGACAATATCCTGCTGGCTGGAAAGCACTTGAAAAAAAAGACTATTCCCCTTCTTATCAGTATTTTAAAGGTAAAAAACCATTAGAAGCAGAAGAAGTCATAGCATTAACAAAATTTGTTAAAGAAATTAACCCTTTAATAGCTGTTTCATACCATTCAGCAGGTAGAGAGATTTTCTGGAAATATAAAAATGGAGAAAATGTTAAGCGTGACAGGGGAATAGCCAAAAAAGTTGCAAAGCAAACTGGTTATAAGTTAGGAAAGCCTCCAAAAGAAGCAGTAGGTGGAGGATTTACAGATTGGTTTATTACCACTTACCATAGACCTGCACTAACCATTGAAATTAGTTATCTTGTCGGTGACAGGCATCCGCCATTAAAGGTATTTAAAGAGGAATGGAAAAGAAATGAAAATGTTGGGTTGTTAATTGCAAGGGAAGCATTGAAACTACAAAGTAGAGATAGATAAAAAAGGAATTATTATAATTATCTGATGTTGTTTTCATTCTCATTTCATCATTCCAGCTTAAACCTCATACATTGTGGTAAGAGGAAAAAGGGGGAATGGCTGTGAATATTGAAGGACACAAAGACCTCGAAAAGGCAATTAGTGAAATAACGGAAATTGCAACAGGCTTTGGTTTAGATTTCTATCCGATGCGATATGAAATTTGCCCTGCAGATATTATTTATACGTTTGGCGCCTATGGAATGCCAACCCGTTTTTCACATTGGAGCTTTGGAAAGCAATTTTTCAAAATGAAGCTCCAATATGACTTTGGATTAAGCAAGATATACGAATTGGTAATCAACGCTAATCCGTGCTATGCGTTTCTACTTGATTCAAATTCACTGATTCAAAATAAGCTCATTGTTGCCCATGTACTTGCCCATTGTGACTTCTTTAAAAACAATGTTCGTTTTCAAAACACAAAGCGTGACATGGTAGAAAGTATGGCCGCCACAGCAGACCGAATTCGACAGTATGAAATTCAATATGGAAAAGCAGAGGTTGAAAAGTTTTTAGATGCCGTATTGGCGATTGATGAACATATCGATCCGTCGTTAATGAGGCCCAAGCTAGCCTGGTCAATGGATGATTTGGAGGAAGAAGAGGAGGATCGTCCAGCCTCAACTCCTTATGATGACCTATGGAATCTTGAGAAAAAAACTGACGATCAATCGAAAAAGAAAATGAAAAGGAAGTTTCCTCCAAAACCCGAAAAGGACTTGTTGTTATTTCTGGAGACCTATAGTAGGGAACTCGATGATTGGCAGCGAGATATTTTGACCATGATGCGAGAAGAGATGCTTTATTTCTGGCCACAGCTGGAAACTAAAATCATGAATGAAGGCTGGGCATCTTATTGGCATCAACGCATTCTACGTGAGCTGGAACTCACAAGCGGCGAAGCCATTGAATTCGCCAAATTAAATGCGGGTGTTGTGATTCCATCCAAAACAAGCATTAACCCTTATTATTTAGGAATCAAAATGTATGAGGATATCGAGGAACGATACAACAATCCAACTGAAGAAATGAAACGAAGGGGAGTGAAACCAGGCTCAGGACGAGAAAAGATTTTTGAGGTCAGGGAAATTGAGTCGGATATATCATTTCTTCGAAATTATTTAAATAAGGATCTTGTGATGAGGGAGGATATGTATCTATTCCAAAAACAAGGCCGAGATTACAAAATTGTGGATAAAGAATGGGAGAAAATCCGCGATCAGCTCGTAAATTCCAGGGTGAATGGTGGATTCCCATATATTACGGTGAATGATGGAGACTATTTAAAAAATGGGGAGCTTTACTTGAAACATTGGTATGAGGGTATTGAACTGGATTTGAAGTATCTAGAAAAGGTCATCCCATATATACACCAGCTTTGGGGGAGAACCGTTCATATGGAGACGATCATTGAAGACCGCCCCATGTTGTTTACGTATGATGGGAAAGTGGTTCATCGGAAATATTTATAAATATAAAGGAAGTGAAATTTTTGATTTTCACTTCCTTTTTTGTTTGTTGTGTAAACTTTACATAATACACATGGGGGTATAAAATAAACTTGTATACTTAATTTAAGAGGTCAATTATGGTTTTTATATCATCTTGTGTACAAAAGGTAGGGGGAAAGAAATTGGAATATAATAAGCAGACAAAAAACCGTTTGAAGAGAATAGAAGGACAAGTAAGGGGCGTTTTGAAAATGATGGAGGAACGTCAGGAGTGTGAAAAAATCGTTATTCAATTGTCTGCGGTAGCCTCAGCAATTCATCATACTGTGGGTGTTATCGTGAGCGAAAACCTAAAAAATTGTCTGATGGAACAAATCACCAATGGGGACAATACTGAAGATTTAGTCAAAGATGCCGTAAAACTATTAGTTAAAAGTAGATAAAAACAGTTGACATCTATTTTTTTATCCATTAATATACCCCTATGGGTATAAAATAAAAGGAGATGAAATAATGAGTACCAATATTATTATTATCATTATTTTACTTGGATTGTTAATTTGGAGATTACGTCCTGTAAAAGGTATTCGAAATATAACCACAGCTGAGTTAAAAAATGAACTTGGCGATAACAATAAGCAATTTATTGATGTTCGAACACCTGGAGAATTTAAAGGTCGTTCAATTAAAGAATTTAAAAATATTCCTCTTGATCAATTAACAAATAAAGTATCTTCTTTGTCGAAGGAAAAAGAAGTAGTTGTCATTTGTCAAAGTGGAATGCGTAGCGCAAGAGCAGCAAAGATTCTTAAAAAACTAGGTTTTCAAAAAATCACAAACGTCAAGGGCGGTATGAGTGCTTGGCAATAGGAGGAGATAAAGATGAAACAGATTACAGCTAATGAGGTAGAACAAAAATTACAAAATGGAGAGCAATTAAATATTATTGATGTTCGGGAAACACATGAAGTAGCAATGGGAAAAATTCCAACAGCTGTAAATATTCCATTAGGGTTAGTAGAATTTAAGATGCCAGATTTAGATAAAAAGAAGGAATATATTATTGTTTGCCGGTCTGGTGCAAGAAGCTCACAAGCAACCAGATTCCTAGAAAGCTATGGATTTAGTGTAACAAATATGGATGGTGGAATGATGGCTTGGGAAGGCGAAGTGGAGTAATATCTTCTTCACCTCTTTTTTTGGAATAAACAATACAATCGGGGGTATGTGTAAAAATGTCATTAAACGAAATACTTGCAAACGAAGTTGCCAACAAAGTTATTAACAAAGAACCATTGTTCATTCTCGATGTACGAAATGAAACAGATTATAATGACTGGAAAGTAGAGGGGGAGACCGTTACCTCTATTAACGTCCCTTACTTTGATTTACTAGATGGAGTAGATGAACTTTTACCGAAATTACCTAAGGATCAACCAATTTTGGTTGTTTGTGCAAAAGAAGGCTCATCCAAATTTGTGGCAGAAAGTTTAGTGGAGGCAGGATTAACCAATGTTTCGTATCTTTCAGGTGGAATGAAAGCTTGGAGCGAATACCTTTATCCCACTACTATTTACCATGATGAAAACGTAAAGGTTTACCAGTTTATTCGTGTAGGAAAAGGTTGCCTTTCTTATATGATTATTTCAGAAAATGAGGCGCTTGTTATTGATCCTTCCCGCTTCCTTGATGTGTACGAAAATGTAGCTAATAACGATGGAGTTAAAATCTCTCACATTGTAGATTCCCATTTACATGCTGATCATATCTCAGGTGGAAGAGACCTAGCAAATCGTGTGGGGGCTAAGTACTACATGATGAAGAGCGAAGGGGCAATCTACGATTTTCATGCTCTTGAAGAATACACTCATATTGAATTTGAAAAAGTAAACCTTGAGGTTCTTGCAGTAAAAACACCAGGTCATACACCAGGTAGTGTCTCTTTCTTGGTTAATGATAAACTTCTTTTTTCAGGGGATACGATCTTTGTTGGTGGACTTGGTCGTCCAGACTTAGGTGGAAAAGCTGCTGAATGGGCCGGTGATTTATACGAAACTGTTTTCAATAAAGTTGCTGTCATTGCTGATGAAGTGATTGTATTGCCTGGCCACTATGCTAGTCTTGACGAAATGAATAGTGAAGGGTTCGTAGGTGACATACTTGGAAATATCCGCAATCGAAATGAAATGATGAAGACGAAGGATAAAACAGAATTTATAGAAAAGGTTGCATCGAATGCGGGTAGTGAGACACCTCCTAACTATGAAGAGATTGTTGCTATCAATCGAGGGATCATTCCTGCATCAGATGAAAAGAAGCAAGAACTTGAAATTGGACCAAATCGTTGCGCCCTTCACCATAAACACTAAGAATTAGACACCAAAGGAGGAATTTTCATGAATGCAGATAAAATTCTAGATGTAAAAGGGTTGGCATGTCCAATGCCAATAGTGAAAACAAAAAAGTTCATTGATACAATGGAATCTGGGCAGGTTTTAGAAATACATGCAACAGATAAAGGGGCAATAAATGACTTACCTGCTTGGGCTAATTCAACAGGACATGAATTAGTCAAAATGGATGAAGAGGCAGATGTATTAAAATTTTGGGTAAAAAAGGTATAATGTTGGGCAGATCTTCTGCTCTTCTAATTTTAGGAGGTCTCTAAATGGCATGGACCTTTGTACTGGTTCTGTTTTTACTTGGATTTATTGGTTCGTTTATTTCTGGGATGGTTGGAATTGGTGGTGCCATTGTTAACTTCCCATTATTGCTATATGTACCGCCTCTTTTAGGGTTTGCTGCTTTTACATCTCATCAAGTCTCAGGGATTAGTGCGATGCAGGTCTTTTTTGCCACCATTGGTGGGGTTTTGATCTATAGAAAAAGTGGATATTTAAATAAGACGGTTATTTTAACAATGGGAATCAGTGTCCTTTTAGGGAGTTTTATTGGTGGATATGGATCCCATCTATTGCCAGAACATGGGATCAATCTTGTTTATGGTATTCTAGCTATTATTGCTGTTGTTTTAATGTTTATTCCAAGGAAAAGTATGGAGGATGTTAGAACTGATGATCTAAAAATAAATAAGCCGCTTGCAGCTAGTCTTTCCTTCATAGTTGGGATTAGTGCAGGTATTGTTGGTGCAGGTGGGGCGTTTTTATTGGTTCCAATCATGCTTACACTCTTAAAAATACCCACACGGATTACCATAGCTTCTTCCCTTGCCATTACCCTTATTTCTTCTATTGGTGTATCTGTTGGGAAGGTTTTTACAGGCCAGGTTGACTTACAACCTTCTGTTGTTGTGGTTATTGCCAGCTTGATTGCTTCTCCATTAGGCGCAAAGCTAGGAAAAAGGTTAAATACAAAAATTTTACAATGGATTCTTGCCTTGTTAATTGGGTTAACAGCCATAAAGGTTTGGTATAGTATTTTTCAGGCATGGTTTTAAAAGGGGGATTTGAAATGGAAGAAAACAAGAAAATTGATCATGATTGTTCCACTACAGGCTTTTGAGGAATCAAACGTTCAAATATGTCTGGAAACGAAGAAGGACCGGTAAAACTGCCGATTCGGATATGACCGGGCACATTTGTGTGGCTCCTGGTAGGAGCCATTTACCTGATTTATAAATTTTTTAGTTAAGCGTTCATGCTTAATGAGCTAAATTACTGTTTACACAAGTAGAGAGCAAAACAATTTGCTCTCTTTTTTTGTAGGCAGGACATAATAATGTTTAAGGAGATGATTTTTTTGTTTCATTTCACAGTGGATTCAAATAAATCAATGGAAGATGTAATTTTTAGATTGAAGGAAGTTTTGAAAGAAGAAAAATTCGGGGTGCTTTGGGAATTAAATTTAAGAGAGAAGCTGCAGGAAAAGGGTTTAGAGTTAGACAAGGAATTCGTAGTACTTGAAGTATGTAATCCTCATGAGGCAAAACGAGTTTTAACCCAAAATACACTTGTTGGATATTTTCTTCCTTGTAAAATCGTTGTGTATTTAGAGAAAGGGAAAACAAAAATTGGAATGCCCAAACCTACTTCCCTAATTAGTATGGTTTCAGACTCGGAGTTAGAAACAATTGCCGAAGATATTGAACATCGCTTAATTGGTTGTATCGAAAAGGCAAAATAATTAATAAAAATGTATTTCTTTCTAAGGGATCCCTAAAAAAAATCTAGAACAAAAAAGAGGCCTAAGCCTCTTTTTTATTCCTATTTTACATACCTCATTAACGTTTCAGGATCATAGCCCAAAACCCAATGGCCATTTACCTTTGTCTGTGGTACCCCCATCTGTCCAGTTTCCTGAACAAGTCTTTGGGCGGCTATAGGATCTAACTGCACATTTACTTCTTTGAAGGTTAATCCTTGAGACTCAAGGAATTGTTTCATCATTGTGCAGTATGGTCAAGTATTGGTCGAATAAACCGTAATTTCATTCATTCTGCGTGCCTCCTAGTATTGATTTCCCGATTCTGTTATTGCAAATAAAGAATTGGGACAACAATTTTGGTTTTCCCTTTCTTTTAATAAAAAAAACTGGCTAATATTAAGCAAAAACTGAAGAATAAGTCTTCCAACCACCATCTAGGTTTTTTACTTTAAAGCCATTTTCTGAAAGAATCCGTGCAGCAAGGTAGCCTCTCAACCCAACTTGACATGAAACATATATCGTTTCATTCTTTGGAAGCTCTTCAAGATGTTCACGAATATCACCAAGAGGCATATTAATGGAGCCCTTAATAAATCCATTTTCTCTTTCTTTTGGTTCACGAACATCAATTAATAATCCGTTATTTTCAATAATCTTGTCTATCTCATCCCATTGGACTGTCTCCACTTCACCATTTATTATGTTTGTTGCAACATATCCCGCCATGTTTACAGGGTCCTTTGCAGAGGAAAATGGAGGAGCATATGACAACTCAATTTCGGTCATGTCAAAGACTGTTAAGTTTCCTTTAATAGCTGTGGCAATGACATCAATCCGTTTATCAACGCCATCTTTCCCTACTGCCTGGGCTCCTAAAATATACCCTTCATTTGGATCAAATAATAATTTTAAAGCGATGGGAGCTGCACCAGGATAATACCCTGCATGGGAACTTGGATGAGTGTGAATGGCCTGGTAAGGAATATTTAATTGTTTTAATCGTTTCTCGTTATTTCCTGTCGTTGCAACGGTTAAGTCAAAAACTTTAGCAATAGAGGTTCCAAGAGTTCCTTTATAAGTTTCTTGTTTTCCGTAAATATTATTAGCAACTATCCGGCCTTGACGGTTAGCAGGTCCAGCAAGTGGAATCATGGCAGCATTTCCGTTAATATAATCAGTTACTTCAATAGCGTCCCCAATGGCAAAAATACTTTCATCATTGGTTTGCAGGAATTCATTAACTTGGATACCACCCCTTTCTCCAATATTCAAGCCAGCATCTTTTGCTAATTGGTTTTCAGGGCGAACACCAATGGAAAGAAGGGTTAAGTCTGAAGGTAGTTGCTTTCCACTTGAAAGCTCAATCACAGTTCCATTTTCTTCAAAGGCTTTTACTCCATCGTTTAAAATAAGATTTACGCCTTTCTCAATTAAATGTTTATGCACAATCGCTGCCATCTCATAATCAAGTGGAGCCATAACTTGATTAGCCATTTCCACAACTGTAACGTTTAAGCCACGTTCAACTAAATTTTCGGCCATTTCAAGTCCAATAAATCCCCCACCTACAATAACAGCATTTTTTGGCTGTTCTTGATCTACCACGGCTTTGATTTTATCTGTATCGGGAATATTGCGAAGGGTAAATACATTCTTTGCTTCGCTTACCCCCTCGATGTTTGGAAAAATTGGCTTTGCGCCCGGCGATAAAATCAGCGCATCATAGCTTTCTTCATATTCTTCATTTGTTATGAGATTTCTAACTTCAACTGTTTTTTTAATACGATTAATTTTTGTTACCTCAGTTGAGACACGGATATCTAAATTAAATTTCTTACTCATTCCTTCAACTGTTTGTACTAAAAGCTTCCCGCGATCTTTAATTGTTTCTCCAATGTAATAAGGAAGACCACAATTAGCAAAAGATATATGTTCACCCCGTTCAAAAAGAACAATTTGGGATTTTTCATCAAGTCTTCTTAATCTAGCTGCGGCAGTTGCACCACCGGCAACCCCACCTATAATGACTATTTTTTTAGACATTATTTTTTCCTCCTTTTTCCCTTGAAATACCTATAGGGGTATGTTAACATATTTTTTGTGATAATGCATGTGATTAATATCACTCACATAATGCGCCATTTTTCAAAGTATGATTTTGTCACATTTTAAAATACTAATTGTTTGAAGGAGGGTTTTCATGAGTATAACAGCTAATTATGTACTAGATGCCAAGGGACTTGCGTGTCCAATGCCTATTGTAAAAACTAAAAAAGCTATGACTGAATTACTTCCTGGGCAAGTAATTGAAATTCAGGCCACAGATAAGGGCTCTACTGCAGACTTAAAAGCCTGGGCTGAAACAACTGGGAATCAGTATTTAGGGACAATTGAAGAGGGAATCACGTTAAAACATTATTTACGCAAAGCCTCTGAAAATGAAGTAAAGCTAGAAAGAACTTATTCAGATGTTGTCTCACTAAATGAACTGTTAACTAAAATAGAGGGTAATGAAAAAATTACCGTCCTAGACGTTCGTGAACCTGCGGAGTATGCTTTTGGGCACATTCCTGGAGCAAAATCCATTCCATTAGGTGAATTGGAACAACGCCTTAATGAATTAAACCAGGAAGATGAAATTCATATCATTTGCCGGTCTGGATCAAGAAGTGATTTAGCAGCAAAGCAGTTATCAAAAAAAGGATTTAAAATTATAAAAAATGTAGTTTCGGGAATGAAAGACTGGACAGGTCCAGTTGAAACCGAAAACAACTAATTAGGAGGAATAGGAAAATGAAAGTAGCGATTATTGCCGCTAATGGAGGATTATTTGATGCATATAAGGTGTTTAATATTGCAACAGCAGCAGCTGCTACAGATGCTGAGGTAGGGATCTTTTTTACGTTTGAAGGGCTAAATTTGATTCATAAACAAGCCTATAAGCAACTTCCACTACCTGAAGGAAAAGAACATTTTCAAGAGGGATTCCAAAAGGCAAATGTCCCGTCAATTGAAGAACTTGTATCCATGGCACAAGAAATGGGAGTTAAATTAATAGCTTGTCAAATGACCATGGATGTGATGAGTTTGGAAAAAGAACATTTTGTTGAAGGAATTGAAGTAGGCGGAGCGGCTTCCTTCCTTAACTTTGCCAAGGATGCTAATGTCACTTTATCCTTTTAATCAGAAGAAGATGGATCATTTAATATCGGAAGAAACGTTAATCTTAAAAAGGAGAATTCTCTAACTGAAAAAAGAAGGAAATCAATTTCTCTAAAAGTATCAATTGATTCTTCAAAAATACAAGAAACCACACTGATTGAAATCAGTGTGGTTTTTGTATGGGAAAAGTTTATTTACAATAAACATAAAATACCTAATTTATGAATATCCATTAAAAAGGTGAAAGGAGAGGGTGTGGATGGTTAAGGTACCAATCCCTGCTCAATTTAATATTCATATTAACATTATTAAAGTGAATTCCTTTGAAAATGCATCCGCAATTAATGTTGGTAATAATTTATTGGCAGAATGGCACAATTCAGATAAGAAGAATATGGGTCTTGGACAAAATATGGGGGATGGAAGCTGTTTTTTGGGAACTGAAAGTATGGTGGATGACAGGGATCAGATTGATTCAGCTTCTTCTTTTGAATCGGAATGGCTTCCAAGGCCTGATATAACGGAATAAAGGAGTTTTGATATGTTTTTTAAACCAACTGACATCGAAATAGGTGCCCTTAAAGTGAACAACTTAGACCATGGAGGAGCAATTTCTTTTGGCGCTACACAGAAAATAGGAAGAAACGTATGTGCAAAAAAAACTCAAGGATTTGGTCAACAGATGGCTGATTATACCATTCAAGCAGTTAATGTCCGTTATGTATTAGATGATGATAGTTTAGATCAATTTTCAATTAAAATAAACAAATAATTGAACCGATTTTTTAAAACATCAATATATCCTGGGGAGGTATGGCATTTGTATTTCGGACCGGTAACTATCAACCTTCTTGCCTTGAAAATTAACTCGGTTGATCATTCAGCTATTGTAAATATGGGTCCCAGTCAACATATTGATGTATTTGTATCCTATAAAAGAAGCCAGGGGGTTGGAGAACAGAATGGCGATATCTCTCCAATGCTTTTGAACAAATCCTTTGTTTTGGATAATGATTTAAATGATAGTCCTACTATTAAAAATAGTGTTCTATAAGAACTAGACTAATAGTGGAGAAATATTACCCTAAAATTCATTCAAGGGAGTGTTGAAACTTGGTTTTTTTTACGCCCTTAGTCATTAATCTTCTAGGTTTTAAAGTGAATTCTGTAGATAATTCATCTGTTATAAATGCTGGTTCCCTTTTTTATATTGATCAATTTACGTCCTATAAACGAAATCAAGCATTTGGAGAGCAAAATGGTGATCTTTCTCCAATTAATATACCGATTATGTCTGTTATTGACCCAGATATTGCTGATAGCCCGACAGTCAAAAATAGTTTGGCATAAAGTTTCAAATTAAAAGTAGGATCTAGGCTGCCGTTTAGGTGGCTTTTTTAGCTAATCAGCATTTATATCTATAAATGCTGAACGCATAAGAAAAACTAAGGAATTCGCCTCAAAGACATGGAGAATTCCAAGTTTTTCTAATTGAGGAAGGATAGAAAAAAATCAATTGATCTCCTCATCCTAATTGTCAATTCTTAATTTTAAACCAATTTTTTTGAAAATATAGAATCATAACGGTCACAATAATTTCAATTACTAATGGGAGAAGAGACCCTCCGGCAGTAAATACAAAGTCATTCGATTTACCTTTTTGATAGAAATGGAAAGTTACATTTTGACATGAAATAAAAAGCCAATTTAGTACAATACTGTTACTGTTAAAATAAATGTTAAGAAACTGGTCAGGAATAACTTCATTTTAATCCTCTTTTTTTAGGTTTAATTCCTCCTTTATATTTCATTCTTACACACACAAGAGACAACAACATCATTCTTCTTTATAATAAAATTACTTTTTCTGTAAAAAATGATAGAAATCAGAAAGAATACTATAGTGAGGTAACCCACTATAGGGTAACCATGATAGGCATGATAGAGCCACCCTGAAGCAGTGGATCCAACAAATGCCCCTCCGTACATTGTAGCACTGGCTAAACTGGATATTGTTCCTTTTAAGGATGGGTTAATGGACTGTAAAGAACTCATCATGAAAGGGAACAATATGCCCCCCAATGTAAACACGAATAAAAAGCAGATAATGAAAACTGGAATTACTGGTAGCTGTGAAAGGATTATATAAAGAAAGACCAAACTGAAAATTCCATAGGAAAATAAAGTTTTAAGTTCTAATTTTTTGGCCAAATTTGAACTAATAAAGCTGCCAATTAAATTTCCTATTCCAAGTATCATCATAGCAGTGCCTATTCCAAATAGTGTTAAATGATAGTAGTCGTGTAGCACCATTCCAATCAGACTGAACGATGCAAAGTTTCCAATTTGAAAAAGGAGATAAGCTAGAAAGCTCGGTACACTTTGTTTTGAAGTAAATAATTGCCTATATCTGGCCCATAGATTTGCAGCTTGGTTCTGGGGTGTAATAGGTGTCGGAAGATAAAGGTAAGAGAGAATGAGTAATACAAATGAAAAGGTTCCAAGGACGAAAAATGGTGTGGACCAATGATTAATGGCTAAATAACTTCCTAATGGGACCCCTAGAAACTGAGCAGTAGAAAGCCCCGCGGCAGCTATACCCATTCCTTTCACGATATCCTTTGGAGCAACAAGAGTGGGAACGAGTGCCCAAACTTGAGGAGCTACCATGGCTGCACATATACCTGCTAGTAATCGAAAGGTAATGATTGACCATTCATTAAAGGCTATTCCGCAAAGCATGGTAGAAGCGGCGAAACTAATTAACCCAAATAATAAGACCTTTTTTCTATTCCACCCATCAGATAGAGGGCCTATAAAAATAGCAAACATTGCATATCCGATTGCATACGCACCCACCACCCAACCCAAATGTTCAGGACTGATGCTTAAATCAGATTTTAATGTTGGTAGTAAAGGGGAAACAATAAAGGTATCTGTTCCGATAGCAAACATAATTAAGAAGGGCAAAAAAATAAATTTCATAAACGACATCTCCTTATTTTAGTTTAATAACAATTGGGGGAAGTTAACTTTGTTGCTATTGGCTGTAGCCAGCCAAATATTAAGTCTTATTAAGGAAAAGGGGATAGATTATTAAGTCCTTTTTATTTCTACCTAGGAAATTATAAAAAATCTACATGTTGATAACTTTGAAAATAGTTAATTTACGTCTAGCTTCGAAGCACTGGATGTGCAAGTACCGACGTTGCACATGGATGCGGTGATTTTAGTCGGTCAGTGCCTAGCGTCTAGTGTCATTCCCTCTCCGCCCTACGATTTGTCAGCATCGAATCACCTCCGGTTCTTCGTGTTTCCTGTATCTCAATTGGAGAGCTCTAGGCCATACGCCGCTGATCAAGGCGCTTGCGCTTTTGTTCAATAATCAAAGAATATGAACTAAAATAGTATGAATGAGTATCAGGCACAACTTTGGCAATAGTTGTTTATTTTGATTTCAGTTGATGGCTTTTTAGTATTTATGCCCTGTTCTTTCAAAATCTCTTCAGCAAAAAACCGCCATGCACTTCTAGACTTTCTTTCTATTTCCATTTGACGGTTTTTTATAGTGACCAACATTTCATATTCATGTAACATATTGAACCCTCTCCCTTTTATCAAATAATTTTGATGTATTGTATAAAAAAATAAAGTGGTTATGTTTTTCTTTTCTAAATCAAATAATATTGATGAATTAATAATATGTCCAAAACTCCCTAATGTCAACTATTAATCAAAATAAATTGATTATAATTATTCGGAGCTGTTATGTCCGCCACTGACCCTATTTCAGTGTTAACAATTTTTAAATCAATGGATTTGAATAAAAGATTATTTATAATTGTTGAAGGAGAAAGCCTTGGAAATGATGGGGTAACTGTTGTCCTTTTTAAGATTGCTGTTGTAACTACAGCTTTAACTACTTCAGGAATTTTTGATGCTTCTACAGAATTTTTGAAGGTAGTTATAGGCGGAATAATCGTTGGGGCATTGTTTGGATTTTTGGCTTCTTGTATTACTCGACACATTGATCAGCACTGCGAGAAATGGACTCATTTTGGGAAGTCATTGCATTTCTTGCAAATGCTTTGATCTTTTTTTTAATAGGGAATGAGGTAACAAGAAAAGGTTTTGAAGGGAAATGGGATGTTGTCATAGGAAGTATTTTCATTTTTGTTCTTTTAAGAATGATAGCTATATTTGCAAGTTTAGTGTTTGACAGAAAGATCCCGCTTTCTTGGAAGGCAGTAATAGGATGGGGAGGACTAAAGGGTTCTTTATCCATTGCACTCGTTTTATCCATTACATCTAATTTCCAAGGTAAAGATTTATTATTAGCCATAACCTTTGGAAATGTTTTATTTTCTTTGCTGGTTCAAGGAACAACAATTAAATCCCTAGTACGTAAATTAAAAATCTAACCCCAAAAGACGGAAAGAAGAAGTAGATATTAAAAACTAGCCTGATTACAAGTCATGCCAGTTTTTTAGCAGATAATTTTATTCTTTTAAACGTAAAGTAATAATGTGGGAAATCTTCACCGTTTTTTTAAAGGAAAATTAACGATAACCTTTGTTCCTTTGCCTTTTTCGCTTTCAAATTGGATAGAACCATTATACTTATGAACGATATTGAAACAAATCATCAAACCTAAGCCAGTCCCTTTACTTTTTAGAGAGTAAAATGGGGTTCCAATCATCTTGAGTTCTTCATCAGTCATTCCATTCCCTGAATCAATTAAATGGATGGAAACGGAATGATTTTTCTCTTTTGCAATGACCATAAGAGAAGCTCCAAATGGTGATGCTTCAATGGCGTTTTTTAACAAATTCACATATAACTGCTTAAATTCCACTAAACTACATGTTATATAAAGATTTTCATCTATGTCCAAATTAAAAGTAATATTGTTAAGTAAAGCATAGGAATTTATTAAATCAATAACGCTATTCAAAGTTTCCTTTATATTTAATATATGGGATTCTATATTATCCTTGGGCTTAGCAATTGACAAAAAATCTGAAATTACCGCTTCAGCTACTTGTAACTCGTCCAACATCATTGCAAAATGTTCTTGCCTTTTTTTACTAATCAATTGATCTTCTTTATAAAATTGAAGAAACCCTTTGACAACTGTAATGGGGTTTCTTATTTCATGTGCAACGGCAGCGGCTATTTGCCCGGTGGTCTTTAATCGTTCTGCTTGCTGACTTTGTTCATAAAATAATTTTTGATTTCGAAATCGTATATTGGTTAAATAAAAAATAAAATACATAATTGCCTGACTTGCTAAGAAATTAACAAAATTTCCAGGTAAGTCCATATAAATATAAGAATAAGACCCCCCTCTATCGTATAGGGAAATGTAACAAAATATAATAGTCATGAAGAGTACGTTAACGATTAGTGAACAATAAAATAGTCTGGGAAGAAAGAATAATATAGAAATTGCCGGGATTAAACAAATCAATGTAAAAGATGAGGATATTTCTGGATAAAAGATGAAAAGGGTATACAGATATAACATTGCCTCAATTACGATGATCGTTTTCAAAAAGCTAGTTTCTTTTTTTGGATAAACCCACAATGAAATAGATAAAATTAAAACTAGTAAAAGGTGAATATAAAGCTGAAAATGATTATAACTGTAACGCAAAAATCCATCAAATAACCCTAAAATCATTAAAACATTGATAAAAGCGATTATAAGACGATAAAACTTAAAATCCCCCAAACCATTCAAATCCCTCATTCAATTCATCCTTATTCTAAATATTCTAATACTAGCATACCAAACACATGGTAATTAGAACCACAAAATAAATATTGTGTTCACCAATTTGTAATATGATTACTGAACATTGGAAGGAACCACGGACAAGTTAGGCACGATGTGGAAGGGATATATTAATGAATAAAGTATGATTGTTTTTTATAGGAGTGGACACTCTTTTTGTAATGATTAGGGTAACAGAAGATAAAAGTTAAAAAATTAGAATAAATGGTAGTTTCCTGTAAAAACTATAGATGGTTTTCAATATTTGGAAATTCTTATTTTGGAGGTTAAACAACGTAATATGTCTTCTAATAACACAAAAAATGTACGGGATATTGCCGCCTTTATTTCTCCCTATTCAATCAACTATTTGCATATAAAGAATCCTTGGGTTTCAGCTTGGTGGTCTGGTGCTTTTCCAGGATTAGGACAGATTATGATGTGCAAATATATTATTGGTTTTATCTTAATTTGTTGGGAAATATTTATTAATCAGCACGCACATTTAAACTTAGCCATTTATCTCTCTATGGTGCAAGAATGAGAATGAGGATAAATTTAAAAAAATACTATGGGACAATTACGCTTTAGGATTGACCACTTTTAAAAACTAAATCATTCATGTAGGTCCAATTGTAAAAGACCATCGGGTAATGAACCGATGGTCTTTTGAATTTCTCTATACTCGTTTAGCTCCGACATATCTTGGTTTCCAATAAACATTGCTTGTACTTGTAATCATTACTCCTCTTGATGAAGATGCCATAATCATTTTACCTGAACCTATATACATTGCAACGTGTGTTGGACTATTTGCTTTAGTTGGTGCAAAAAACATTAAATCTCCTGGTTGCAAGGAGTATACATGATAGCCATTTGTATAAAACATTTGAGCTGCAGTACGATTTAATGTTCTGCCTGCTCTTGCATACGAATATTTAACGAAGCCAGAACAATCAAAACCATAAGGTGATGTACCACCATATTGGTAAGGAACCCCTAGATTCGCTTTAGCAATTGCAACAGCCGTTGAATGATAATTGTATGTTGCCGCTTCAGCTCTATCACCCATGTTGGCAAACAAAGAGCTTAAAGAAACAAGGATTGCGATAGCTACGATGATTTTCTTTAGCATGATTGTTTCCTCCTAATTGTGTGATTTGATAACTCTACTTTACTAGAAAGGGATAACAGGGACATATCAGGAAAATTAAAGTTCTGTTACAAAGTTATTTTAAAATAATTTTAGTATATAAGGCTTTATAACAAACCAAATTTTAATAAGGTATATAGAAATGAGATATATTTTCGTGTTTTTAAGGAAATTTGGGGCCAATGAGGGAAATATCCATACAATAAATATTGGAAAGAATATAAAAAGCCAGCGCATTACATTAAATGGAGGTGGGGAAATGGAAAATAAAATGTTTGATGCTGTTTCAAAAGATTGTGAGCTTCCCTTTTGCGCTCAGACAACTGATATAGCACCTCAGTTTGTCACAGAAGCTTATGATAATGCAGAAAAAAAGATGAAAGAGATTCGGTTGGAAAGCTATTTAGGAAAGTGGGTTATTTTATTTTTTTATGCGAGTGATTTTACTTTTGTTTGACCAACAGAATTGGCAGCGGTCGCTGCTATTCATGATCAATTAAAGTATTTAAATACTGAAATACTTGCTATTAGTACAGATAGTGTGTATGCACATAAGGTTTTTACTGAGGTTTCGCCCTCAGGAGCAAAGGTTACATTTCCGCTCTTAAGTGACAGAACACAAAAGATTAGTAAGGCTTACAGAGTATTAAATGAAGAGACCGGAGCTACATTGAGAGCAACCATCATAATAGATCCAGAAGGAATGATTGTTTCCAAATTCGTAAACCCTTTAGAGGTAGGTAGGAATGTTTATGAAATCTTAAGGGTCATTCAAGGAATTCAATATGGTAGAAAGACTGGGGAAGGGGTTCCTGCTAATTGGGTTCCAGGGAAACAGGGGATTATTAGAGATATAAAATACATTGGTAAAATCTAAATATTTTCTGTATAAAAAATTAAATGAAAAGAGTGGCCATTTTGGCCACTCCTTTACATAGTCGATTGCTCAGCTTCTTCTTTTGCAACCGATGGTTTTAAAAGCATTAGTAGCGGATAAAGAATAATTCCTAACACATACAATGCGATACCTAATAGGAATGTTTTCATATTAGAGGTTCCCGCAATGATTACGTAAATGGAGTACACAGTTGCAAGAATGGATATAACACCATCAGAAAAACGTCCCTTTGTATTTTTATAGGTTTCACCTGAAAATACAAGTTTTACCTGATAAATAGCCGTTGCTGCATATGGAACAAGATAGGCAAGAGTTGCAACCTGAACGACAAAATTAAATGCATTGCTTAATGAATCTGAAATTGTTAAGAAAAGGAAAATCTGAGAAAACGCATTTGTAAGTACCAGAGATGCTACTGGGACCCCATTTTTATTTTCTTTCCTAAAAATAGGTGGGAAAAGCCCTTGCTTTGCAGCTTGGTATGGTGCTTCTGCACTTAAGAAAATCCAACCGAGAGTTGTACCAGTTAATGAGATAATATCAAAAACAGCCATCACGTAACTTACATTGTGTCCAACTACCTTTTGTAATGCATCGACAAGTGGCTTGTTGGCGTGAATTAATTCCGTTTGTGTTAAGCTTCCCATTACTAATAATGTAATTCCAACATAAATGACTAGTGAAATAGCAAGACCGAGTACGGTTGCTTTTTTAATATCTGAAGACTTTTTCGCGCGTTTTGAGAACATAACAGCTGATTCAATACCTACAAACGCCCAAAGTGTTGTAACAGCAGCATTGTTAACTTGTCCAAGAAGGCCTAAGTGTACACCACTATCACTAACACGTGTTTGAACAAGTGGGAAAAGATTTGTTTTTTCAAATGCAAAAAGAGTAAAACAAATAAAAATTAAAAATCCAATAACCTTTGTAGCGGTTGCTACGAAATTAATTTGTCCAGTTCTTTCTATACCTCTTAGAATAATGGCATTCATTACCCAAAGGACAATCGTACAAACGATGAAGGTAATAAACCCTCCGACTGTGACTGAAATGGACCCCATTGTAACAAGTTTGGCACTGTTAGTCATGATTGGGAAAAATGTTGAAAGATACCCAACAAAGGTTGTTAAGACGGCAACGTTACCTGATACGTTTGCAATCCAATACCCCCAAGAGATAACATATCCGGATAGAATTCCAGTTTGTGATCCTTTAGGAAAAATGGCTTGGGCGTACATTTGAACCCCACCATTTAGATCTGGCTTTCGCTGCGATAAATTACCAAACACCAATGAAAGCATTAAGACTCCAATACCTGTTAGAAGCCAAGCAAGAAAAACCCCACCTGGACTTGCTGCTTTTGCGAGAGATTGTGGCAGCATAAAAATCCCTGATCCAACCATGTTTCCAACAACAAGCGCAGTGAGAAGCCATAGTCCTAATTTATTACTTTTCATATATAAACCCCCTGATTATTTATCCAATATCGCGTATGTTCATTCAGCAACAGACACTATTGTACTCTAATATACTAAAGGATTCAATGGTTTTTTTTTACTGGATGGATTTACATCGTTTGGGGTTTAAAGCAAAAAGGCCACATTCAGGGCAGATATTTTAAATTTTAGAGGGGAACATTCAAATAAAACAGTGGATTTCTAGAAATCCACTGTTTTACTCCAATAGAGGTAAAATTAAATTTTCATAAATGCTTCTATTTCTTCAACAGAACGGAATATTTCTTTTGAAAGGACCTCATGGCCTTCCTCAGTTACTAACACATCATCCTCAATCCTTATTCCGATTCTTTCTTCTTCAATATACAACCCTGGTTCGACTGTCAAAACCATTCCAGGCTGAAGAATTAAGTCCTTATATTTACCTACATCATGGGTATCCAAACCTAACATGTGGCTTACCCCATGATAATAATAATTTCCAATTTCACTTTCTTCCTTAATTAGGCCGACTTTTATACACTCTTCTGCTAAAATTTTCTTTGTATGTGCATTTAGTGCAGCAAATGGAACACCAGGTTTAATCAATTGTGTGGTCTCCCTTAAAGCTTTTAAAACGATGTTATAGTAAGTTTTTTGTTTTTCAGTAAACGTTCCATTTACGGGGAATGTAAAACTTATATCAGCATTGTAATAGTGATATTGTGCACCTAAATCAAGCAGTACCAGGCTGTTGTCTTCTACAGTTGCATTATTTTTATCATAGTGAAGAACGGTACCATTTTTACCGCTAGCACAGATTGTAGGAAATGCGTAATGTTTTACACCTGCTGTCTTAAGGGTGAAATCAAAATAGGCCTCAAGCTGATACTCCTTCATTCCAGGCTTGGCATGCTTCATCAAGTTTTTGATACCATCATAGGTAATGGCAATTGCATTTTTGATTTCTTTTATTTCTTCGGAGGTTTTATAAACTCGTAATTCACAAATTTCTGGATAAATATTTTTAATCTGAAGGAAAGGGTAATTAGCCTGAATTTTGCTAGTAAATTCTTGTGGTTTTGAGATTGAAAGATCCAGCTCTCTTTTTTCAAGATCTAAATATATATTGGTTGATTGTGGATTAGTAAATAGAATTCTGGAAATGATAGATTCAAATTGATCAACAAATAGAATATTATTTATTCCAGAAATGTCTTCAGCTTCTTCCTCTGAAACTGTTCTTCCTACCCATTTCTCTAAAAAAGGATCAAATTTCTCAATAAAAAGATACTCTTCTGCTTGATTATTTGTTTTATGTACTAAAAAGATAATAGTAGGTTCATCAAGTCCTGTTAAGTAATAAAAGTTTCGATTAGGTACAAACTGATAAAATTCATCCGCACTTTTTATAGGTGCTTTTCCGGCAAAAAGTACAAGGAGCGATGAATCCTCCATTTTTTCATATAGACGATTACGATTTTTGATATAAAAATCCTTTTGCATTTTATTACCCCTTTTCATCCATGATTTACCTATATTATACAATAAAAAAATCTTCAGAGCCTTTTAGAACACTAATTTTGATCAGAAAGTTCAATGAGATGGGCGGTATAAAATGTTGTAGATAAGAAAAAATAAACAAAAATAGTGTAAGGGGTTTTTTCTTTGTCAGAATTAAAACCGATAAATATAAACTCTGAAAAGTCTCAGCCAGCTGAACATCTAACAGCTGCTGAAATGGGAAAGCTTTGGGCTACCTATACAGGAAACAGTATGTCCATTTGTATATTAAGTTACTTTCTTCAACATGTAGAGGACGAGGAAATTAAGCAATTATTAGAAAATGCATTATGCTTAAGTACTGAATTTATGAATATGGCGAAGGAAATATTTGAAAAGGAAGGATTTCCTATTCCGATTGGTTTTACAAAAGATGATGTAAATCTAAGTGCACCAAGACTATTTGAGGATGAATTCTATGTTCATTATCTAAAATATGTAGCTAAGGCCGGTATGAGTATCTATAATGTTGCAATACCGTTAGTATTTAGAGAGGATGTACGAGATTATTTTCACCATTGTATGAAATCTACCTTAGTATTAATGGAACAAACTAAAGGGATACTAATGAAAAAAGGGTTTATTATTAAACCTCCAACAATTCCAGTACCAGAAAAGGTTCAATTTGTAAAAAGTGCTTTTCTTAATGGCTACTTTGGAAATGTTAGACCTCTGCATTCATTGGAGATCACACATCTTTATGATAATATCGAAAATAATGCCACGGGCCATGCATTATTAACAGGATTTAGCCAGGTAGTAAAAATGAAGGAAATTCGAGATTTGTTTTTTAAAGGTAAAGAAATTACCAAACAAGCAGTTGAACGTTATGTGAATAAACTAAATGAGTTGAATTTACCTTCCCCATCATTTCTTGATCAATTAGTAACAAAATCAACCTTTTCTCCCTTTTCAGATAAAATCATGTTATTTCATAAGGTGGACATGTTTTCATTGAAAATTCGAGCATTTGGTAATTCAATGGCTGTAAATGGGAGGCATGATATTGCTTTTATGTATACGAGGGCATTAATGAATGTTTCATTATTCGTCGAAGACGGTGCAAAAATTATGATTGAGAATGGTTGGATGGAACAGCCACCAGAAGCTCTTGATAGGGATAGCTTGGCAATAAGTTAGACATGGGGGATGCATGAAAATTAAAAAGGTATCTAGCATCAATGCAATTTACATAGTAAACAAATGAACAATTGAAAAAGGAAGTACACATTAAAATGTACTTCCTTTTTTTATTTTAGCTTTTTCAACTATTTTATTGCACTACGTTAATATTCCCCATCATAAATCCAGGATGGCTCATGGAATATCCGTCACAGGCAACCATACAATTCCACATATATTTACCAGCTTTTGCAGGAGTAAATTGTACAGTAGATATGCTTGGTGTACCTGTTGATTTGCTGCCGACAACATTAAGATTTAAATTTAAATCCTTGTTTGTAACTGTATGATTACTATCATCAAAGTTATAGACGGTTAATTGTACTGGTTGTCCAGCTTTTACTGTAATATCACCAGGTGTGGCTGTATCATAAAGTTTTCCATCCGTACCTAAATGATATCCTGCATTCATAACCATTGAAACATATTGAACTTTGTTCGTTGAAGGTAAAACAGTGATGGTTCCCTGCATATAGCCTTTTTGTGCCATTGACCAATCATCACACTTGTCAGCACACAACCAATTAAATGTACCTGTTTTAGTTGGTGTGAAAGTATATGTTGTTTCTGCTGCAGTACCTTTCTTCGTTGTTCCATTAATTTTCACGTTTAATCCTAAATCTGCAGAAGTATACGTATGTGTTGCATCATCGTAGTTTAGGAAATGAAGTGTAACAGGTTGTCCTTTGGTAATTTTTATATCTCCACCTAAAAAGACATCATGCATTTTTTTATCAGGTCCCATTTTCCCGCCTGGTTCAACAACAATATATTGATTTGCAGATGTTTGTACTTGGGTATTCGTTGTTCCATTAGTAGCAACTTTTACTGTTTTTGCAGGTTTTGGAGATGTTGCTTTTGCAGTATTGCTAGCACCACATCCTGCAAGGGCAAAAGATAAAGCAGAAACTAGTGCTAAAGCAGTCATACTTTGTTTGATAGACTTTTCCATGTTGTTCCTCCAAAAATTTATTTAGAAATGTAGTAAGACTATAGTGTAATATCCTTTTATTAAAATTTCATTAAAATCCCCTGAGGAATTTTTCCCAATTAACATTTTTGGCGATTGTAACAAAATTTTTAAACGTAAAAAAAAACTGCCAATTGGCAGCATTAAAATTTTGTATAATCCGTCAGATCTTTATCAAACCATTTTATACTAATACTTTGGCGCCCTGTTGAATCAGAGGGATTATACGAAATATAACTCAAATCAATAGGTTTTCCATTTACCAGTACCTGGGTTTGTTGTGGGCTATCGACATAAAAGGTTACACCTCTCAAATCGTTTATGGTTGGAATAAATTTACCTAACAAAGGATCATTTACCGATAAAATATTGATTACCATTTTATTATTATTTACTGTTGCCTTATAATTCAAATACTGTTGCACTAAATTGTAATTTAGTAGTCGCGAGGTTCTGGCAACAAGTATATTGTGATTTAAATATTGCTCATCTAAATACCTTAAAGCATTTATTGCATTTTGATTAAAGATAATCTTATTGTGACGTATGCCAAGATGCTGTGCCACAATCGTGTATTGATGATGATTGATTAAGGATTGTAAATTCTGTTTAGACAATTCTGTATCAATAAATTCGGGGTCCCAAATTAATTTTCCGTTTACACTATCACTGTATCGATAAAACTCCCATAATTTATTGCCATCCTTTAGCCTTCTAGGAAAAATCATGCTATTATATCCAAACTTACTTGATGTTGGACCCCATCCGAATTTTATGCCATAGGGAATTAATAGATTTGTATGGTAATACGGAGATTTAGGATTATCACCCTTCTGGAATCGGTAAACATTGCTTGAAACAAAGTTTTGAACATTTGAAGGGCTGCCATGGTCCAGCCATACTTTTATATAAATATTTTGTTTTTTTAATTCGTTAATGGCTAGTGCAGCATACTTTTTGTTAAATGTTACTATGTTTTTTTCTTGCATTGTGAAATCCCCGTAAGTATGTATGCAATCTATCCAACCGTTTCTAATAAATTTAATGATTTCTTTGTTATTGTGTAGTTGATTGGTATTTAATCCAACCCAATAGGACATTTCATCTTTAACTTTTGCATTTTTAAAGTCAAAGTCACCTTTATCATCATCTCCAACATACATCCAAAACGTATCTCCAACATCCAGGCCTAATCCAGTTCCATATTCTGTTTTGGCATTTGAATTTAAAAATCGGTGATAATCAAGAAATTCAGTTAATGTTGTACCGTCAATATCCGAGCACAGGGCTAACATGGATTTGTATGGAAATGGAAATTTTCTTAATTCAACATTATGGTTTAGCAATTTCTTTACTATTTTCACAACTTTATTATCATTAGAAAGTGCGTTGGTTAAATGATAATTTGGTTTTTCTTTAAATGTACTTCCTTCTTTCATCACTTTAGAATTAATACCTTTTTTCGTACTAGTTGTATCATTATGGTTTTCAAATAATGAAGTGTAACTAAAAGCCAGTAAAATCCCTAATAACAAAATTGCAAAAAAAAGATACCTCTTGTACTTTCTCATTCAACATTCCTCTTTTCAAATACAACATTCTAGACTTATACTTTGTTTATTTCATTAAATCTATAATAAAATTTCGAAATGAATCATTCATGAAAATAGAATTATTTTCTAATTAAGATTTAATAGAAGGAGCTCTTTTTTTCTATTTTGCTATTAGATTCTTTGCTTTTTGCAGATCCTCCATTTTCATTAAAAGGATTATTCTCTACTAATGAGAATAACCCTTTTTGTTATATTGCCTTATTAGATTTTAGCCTCTTTTTGGTTTCCTTTCCTATCTCTTAATGCTAAAAAGATCATTAGACCCAGGTCAATAAGAATAATTGCAAGGGCTGACCATTGCCCGCCCGTTAAATGATTATATCGTGGAGAATCTCCGCGGAAGAATTCTAGAATAAAACGTTCTGAGAAATATAGAAATACATAAAAGGAAGCAATCCAACCCTTTGTTAATCGATGTCCTGCAAGTACAAGTAACATAAAAAGAATGCAGAAAATAATCATATTCCCTTGGCTTTCCCATACCTCAGCAGGCCACAAAGGTTTACTTCCGTAATAATTATAAGCGTATGAACCTTTCGGATAGACAATTCCAAAATTACCGCCTGTAGGACTTCCGAAAGCATCACCATTCATAAAGCATGCAATCCGGCCAATACCCTGAGCCAAAATTACAGCTGGTGAAATATAGTCTAAAAACTCTAAAAAGCTTATTTTTTGCACTCGGCAATAAATAATTAAAGTGATAATTCCGCCAGCAATAGCACCTTCAATTGAAATACCACCTTCCCAAATCTTTAAAATTTGAAGGGGATGGTGTGAATAGGTTGGCCATTGAAAAACAAAGACGTGCCAAATTCGAGCGCCAATAATGGATCCAACTAGGCCATACATTAAAAAGTTTTGAAGATGGTTATAGTAAATGGTCTTTTTCGTTAGAGCAAGTCCTACTCCATAGCCAAGTAATATGGCAATCACGGACACAACACCATGTGTTTGAACGACATAACCAAATAAGTTAAATAAATCCTTATGCATTTTTTATAACAACCCCTCAGAATTTTTTCGGACTCTTTAAATCATTTTAAGAAATTTTTATAAATTATAAATTCGCTAAGCGCACAAAATTGCTTTTCTTAAAAATTACACATTCAATAGTAACAGTTTAGAAGCATTTTAATTATCTAAGTATAAATTAAGTAAGTCAATACCTTGAGGAATGATGGACATTTTTTAGGGTTTAGAATCCTCCTATTTCAAAAGAGGGAAGGAAGCCTGAGGCTTCCTTCCTTAAAAGGAGGTTAAATAGTATGCTATGATGCTGGCTTATGATACAGTATGTCTAATAAATTTTTCTGGTAGGGCATAACTCCCTTTAGTTCTAAAAATAGGCAATAGAAATGGCTTTTGTATACTATGTAAAAAGAAAAAGGCCAATTTTAAAAGGACCTTTTCCATAAAAATGAATTTGTTTTATAATTAAAAGGATAAAAAATACAAGCAAATCCACCGCCAAATATTACATTTTAATTTGGTGATTATTCGGTTGTGTTATTTCCTTTTCTATAAATCCTTTTAGGAATTTGACATCAATGGTATGTCTATTACCATTCACTATAATATCAGCCTTATCCTGATCCAAAACTCCCTCTAATTTAAAGAGGGGACTTTGAATAGTATATTGTTTTGTTGTTGGATTGTAGGAACTTTTTGTATTTTGTAATTCACTATTAATTACTGGCAGAATTGCTGATTCTGCAAATTTTTGTGTTGAGGCTATTGGATCTTGAATGTGATCAAGAAACTTTGGCCCAAAGTAAATATATCCTGCTACTGTTAATACTGCCAATATAAGCGCAATTTTTACAAGAAATCGTAAGATAAAAGGAAAAATAACAAGTAGGATAATAAGTGCAAATGCTATAAATAAATGATTTAAAATAAAATGAATCATATGAATACACCTCCATAATGCTTTAAACATTATAGGCAAAATTTATATGATTCAAACGAGTAAGGGAAAAACCTTTGATGCATATTTAAAACCTAATGGTGCCTAAAATGGAAAAGTTAATAAGATAAAAATGTAGTTAACTGTTTTGGGGCTTGGATATTAGCTTTTGAAAACGAGGAATACTTTGTAAATAGATAAATTTGGAGGAGAGGTTTTATGTTAAAAATATCAGAAGCAAATGAAAGCTTACATACATGGTTAGAAATGGATTTATTTACAGAGGAAACAAAGGTAAGAATTAAAGAAGCGGATATTATTTTAGTTCCCGATATCGGAAAGATTGAAGGAATTGCTAAGGCATTTAGACCGGATACAAAGCCATTTTATAAATTTGCAAAAGCAAATAACCTATCCGGGGAAAAAATTGAAATACTTGAGAATAAAGGTGAATTAAATGTATTAAACTTTCACTCATATGAACTTTGGCTGCCAAATCTATATATTAATGATGTGAATTTACTTCCAACCGTTATGGATTTAATCAATCGTTATATAGGAGAGAAACAAAAACTCAATAAGGAAACGATAGTTGTAAATTTTTGTTTGAAAATACAAAAACAAAGTAGTACATGCAAAATATTATCGTATAAAGGTGACATAGAACGACTTAATGATTTAATTAGAGATTTAGAAGGTGAAACTATCCAAAATTGGAGGGACATTTAGATATGACCTTAATTTCTAGTCTTAATAAAAAATCTCCTTTATTTGAAAATCACAACTGCATGAAAAAGGGTGCCCTTTTACTATAAAATAGAAAGTCACCCTAAATGTGAGTTATTTTCTAAGGTAGGCACCCATTTTTTTATTAATAAAAACCACCGCCAAAGCTAGCTCCAACAATAATTAATAGTATAAACAATACAACGATTAATACAAAACTGCCACCGTAGCCATAACCGCCACCATATCCATATCCGAAGCACATACAAATTCACCTCCTCTTAAGTTGGTTACTTTATAGATATGTATATTAATCTTTTTTGGAAAGGCTAATGGAGTAATTTGGGCAAAAATGGATGTTTAGCTAAAATATTATAAGTGTTATTCAATAAAAAGAAGGAGGCTAAATAGCTTCCTTCTTTTCATGGAGGTAAACAATATGCATTCTTAATGGCTTACAATAAAATATGTCTGCTTCATCTTTTTGATAGTACAAAATTCCAGTTTAATTAAAATTCCACCATAGCCTTATAAACGGTTGCCTTCCTAATTTTATGGTTTTTTCTTTAATTACAATTTATTTAATAAATTTTGGATAATAACTGTTGACATATGGAAAAATATCTTTAAATTATTTCCTTAAGGCGGACTTAAATGAATAACTACATAACTGACAATACAGCAAGACGTTATAAGGCACATGTTAGTATTCTAGGAACGACCCAGCTTCATTTGCGAAGTCCTTACATTATTGCATGGTGGTTTGCGGCATTTCCTGGATTTGGACATTTACTCTTATCAAAATATATCCGGGGATATGTATTATTTATTTGGGAGGTTGTAGTAAACCTAAATGCACATGTCAATCTCTCCATGATTTATTCTTTTCAAGGAAATATTGATATGGCAAAAGAAGTGTTAAATACAAGGTGGCTTCTTATGTATATACCTGTATACCTTTTTGGAATTTGGGATAGTTATCGAACAACAGTAGATTTGAATAAAGTTTATATCATGTCTGATCGAGAGGATCATCGTTTTAATACATTTGCAATTGGTGCATTAGAAATCAATTATTTAGATAAACGGAACCCCATCCTCGCCATTTTTTGGTCAGCGTTTGTTCCGGGTTTAGGACAACTCTACTTACATAGGATATTAACTTCTTTCTTTATCATCATTACATTGGTCGCGTTTTTTTACTATTCTCATTTACAGGAAGCAATTTCATTATTGTTCTTGGGTAAAATTAAAGAAGCTACCTCCGTTCTAAAACCTGAATGGTTTTTATTTATTCCTTCGCACTATGGATTTGCAATGTACGATTCCTATATTAATACGGTTGAAAATAATAAGCTTTTTGAAAAAGACACAAGAAAATTTTTGAAGGAAAATTATCAAGCTTCAGGATTCAAAATTCTAAAAGGAAAAAAGTAAGGTGATAGATATTGCAGCTTTTTTCAACATTCGAAACGAACGAGTTTATAGAAATGGCGATTTTAACATTAGAAAAAAAAGGGGTAAAAAAGGAAAATATTTATGCTGTACCCCTCGATAGCCAAAAAGAGGATCCGAAGTTTTTCGATACTCTTAATCGTTCAGATGGTACGTCACTTATTGATATTGGGATCGCCCTTGCAACAGCCTTTTCAGTAGTTGGAGCTAGTATTGGATTTAAATTATCTTTGGGGCCTGTTTATTGGGGCCTTATATATGCATTAATTGGATTTCTTGTGGGTATTGGTATACGGCTTTTTATCGAATTAGTAATAAAAAAGAAAAAGCGCCTTTTGAAAGGTGAGCATTCCGAGGTTATTCTTATTGTTGATTGTGAAGAAACTCAGGCGGAATTTATTGAAAATGTGCTTTGGAGCCATTTTGCAATAGGAGTAGCAAAAGTAAAGTGAAATCTCCAAATAAAATGCACTAAAAAAGCAGTTTGTTATAAAATGTCCAATTTTTTAACAAAGAAGCATAAAAAAGTGTTCTTTAGCAGAACACCAAAAAATAAATAGTTTAGATCTTCATTTTTTCAGAACAAGAAAAATTTTTATTCTAACCTTAAAATAGGATTCAAACTTAAAAGCCGTTTCCAATTGGAAACGGCTTTTATAATTGGGAAATTGATCAAATGATCTACCAAAAGACAAAATTTAGTCAAGAAAAACACAAAGTTTCTGCACACATTTTTATTAATGTTTATCTAGGTTAAATACAAAATTTACTTTAAATATCTTGGAATTGAGGTGAAATGCTTTGAAAGGAAAAATGTTAATCATAATGGCTCTTTTTCTTGTACTAACCGGTGGAACCGTTGCAATGGCCCATGGTGGTAATCAACATTCGCAGTCAAACTCAAGCATGAAGGGCATGGACATGAATGGTAAGGATAAAGGGATGGATATGAAGGGCATGGACATGAATGGCAAAGATAAAAACATGGATATGAGTGGCTCGAAAAGTAATGATGATATGCAGGGCATGAATATGGGAGGGGATGAACCTGTAAAGGAAACTCCGCCCAACGTAAAGGTTTTAGGTACTTATGGGGTCGTTAATCTTGCATTTATTTTAATAGGTATTTGGAACAAGTGGTTTAGAAGAAAGGATGGTTCATATGGCAATACCAAGTAATAAATATAATACAGAAAAAATACAAGTAGACGGTGCCAAACAACCCTTTAATCTACTATCTATTCCTACCATTAAAAAATTTATTCAAAGTAGATGGTATCCTGGTATTTTTCAATGGGCAGCCTTTGTGGTCTTTTCAGTTATTGTTTATGAATTGGTAGCCGGAACGGTTGATCCGACTAGGAATATTGGTACTTCTCTAACTTGGGTTTTATGGTGGCCACTTGTCCCCGTATTCTTTGTACTTATTGGAAGATTTTGGTGTGCTATTTGTCCTTTTGGAAAACTAAGTGATATTATTCGAAAAACCATTGGCAGTGAGAGACCAACCCCAAGATTTTTGCGGAAATATGGGTTATGGATAATTGACTTATTTTTTATTGCTATCACATATAGTGATCATATTTGGGGAATTGTGGAATCACCCAGGGGTTCTGGATACTTACTGCTTTTACTGGTGACAATGGTGGTAGGAACTTCTGTGTTTTATGAAAGAAGAACTTTTTGCAAAACTTTATGTTTTCTTGGGGGGCTTTCAGGAAACTATTCCCGTTCAGGTGCATTAGAACTAAGGGGAACTCCAGATATTTGTAAAACATGTAAAACTCAATCGTGTTTTAAAGGAAGCGATAAAGCTGAAGGCTGTCCAATGTTTCAATTTGTAAGAACAATGGATTCTAGTGCAGATTGTAATTTATGCGGGAACTGTGTAAAATCCTGTCCAAACAATTCAATTCGAATTTCTCCTAGAGTCCCAACATCAGAACTATGGGGGACTAAAAATCCAAAGATTGAACACTCCTTCTTAGCAGCTGTCATCATGGGAATTGTTTTTGTACAAAACATAACGATGATTTCCATTTGGCAAGATATATTAAAAGCAATAAGTTTTGTAACTGGAACAGAAAACTATACTATAAACTTTACTGTTGCCTATATTATTTCTATGCTGATTCCAATTTTACTTCTTCTAGGTACTGCGAAGCTTGCAGTTTTAACAGGTGGTTCTATCTCAAAAGTTAAACAAAATTTTGTGCGATTTGGTTATGCTATTATCCCTTTAGATTTAGCAGGACATCTTGCCCATAACCTGTTCCATATCATTACAGAAGGAAGAGCTGTTTGGTATAATTCTGCTGCATTATTTGGAGCCAATGTCACAAGGGGAGACCTTGCTTTTGCTAGTGCCTCATCTGTTCAAATTCTTCAATATATCATCATTGTTATTGGAATGGTGGGTTCACTTTATACTGCATATCGTATTGGCAATAAGGGTACATTCAAAGCTTTAATGCCATACTATACTTTAATGATTCTGCTTGCAGTCATGAATATCTACCTGTTCTCCATGCCAATGATGCATCGGGTATAAAAATAGAATGTAGAATACTTAGTGGATGAAATCAAATGGTTTCGTCCACTTCTTTTTTATTCCCAAGACACCTACGAAGGAAATGATTGGAGGGATAAAGAGAACTAACAAAAAAAGACCTAGCAGCAGCGAGGTCGGAAAATACAGCAGAGTTCCGGGGATAAAAGATGATTGATTCCAGGTTCATTAATTTTATAATAGCTCCATGTCCCTTGGGTCTCTTTTAGAATTAAATTGGCATCAAGTAATATTTTAAGATGGTATGAAAGTTTGGACTGAGGCATACCAATCATATCGCATAAATCGCAAACACAAATCGATTCTTGTTGACAAAGAAGGTTTAAAATTTGTAGCCGTTTTTGGTCTGCTAATGCTTTAAACTTTGTTTCATATTCAGAGAAAGTAGTGGCTAAAGATAAATCTGTAAGAGGAATAATTTTCTCCATAAGCATCTCCCTAAATCAAAATCATTTGATATAAAGTATTATAATTCTAATTTGTTTGGTTTACAACTATAATATCAAGAAAAATTGATTTAATTTATTACTTCTTCATGTTATTTGTGCTAAAGTTTTCAATCCTTTATACCTTTTCTTTCATATGCATTTTTGTTATTTACTTGGGGAAATTACCTTTATAAATAAACGGTGGTCTTGGGGGGTGGATTTGTGACATTTTCGATTTGCATGCTGATTACATGGATTGTCATTATTATTTTGTCCCTTATTCCAAAGAGATTATCTGAAATTGATATGGTATTCCTTTTTTTTGTTAATACCATTTTTGAATTAAGCATATTTACCATTTTTCATGTCAATTTAAAATGGCTGAATATATCGCAAGAGGTTGAAAAATCACTAGCAGATTTGATGTTTCGACTAATTATGGTTCCCCTTTTTTTTATCATATCGACCAATATTCTGTTATATTCCTGGAAATTTCTCAAGTGGATCATCATATTGGCTATGCTTGTGTGCTTTATTTTAATGAAAGATTTACTTAAAAGTCTAGGAATCCTAACGACTCATCATTGGAATATGATGTATAGCATTTTAATGTTCTGTAGTTATCTTATTTTTTCAAGACTGATGGCATGGTTCATTACCAAAGCGGGGTCGAAAGAAGTGGATAAATTATGATTGTGTATGATAACCAGTTCAATGCTAACGAATGGTTTATAATAATCGGATTAGGCATTGGCATTGTCACTACGATGATTTTACCAAAGCGATTTCCAATAAAAATTTCAATAGTTTTTTTTATGTGTGGTATTTATAGCGGATTCTTTTTTGATCATTCCCTCAGTGTTCAGCCTGTCAGTTTTTATGATGTAAATGATAATTCCTCCTATCAATTTTTTGATTTTCTTTCCTATCTTACATTTGGTCCATTTAGCTATTTGTATTTTTATTTTTTTGATTGGTTTAATTTTAAAAATAAATATATACCAATTTATATACTTATGTGGTCATTCATTTGCCTTGGTTTTGAATGGTGTGCTACTTATGTTGGTGTTTATCATTACCAGCATGGATACAGCATGTATTATTCGTTTTCTATTTATTTGTTGGTTTTAAGCAGTTGGCTTTTTTTATATTTCCGGTATTATGGAAAAAGCTCCGTTACCTTGACTAAGTAGGCTTTTAGTTCTTTTCTAAGCCAATTTGGGTAAATCCAAAGGAATGAGAAGGAATAAAGTAATTCCTTATAGAAAAGAAGTATAAACAAAATGATTGCCGAAGGTCAAAATGGATAAAAATTTTAATGACCATTGGAAAAAAGACAGGATAGCATCAGATAGTAGGATCTAATGATTTTACTACCTTTAGTGATATGTTTTTTGGGGAAAGGGAGAAAAAGGGATGAATCGTAACCAGGTTTCTTTAGAATTGCCAGAATACCTTGAGATGGATCGAAGTCAAATAGAAAAGACTTTATTTACAGCACAAGAAAAGGTAAGAACCTTTGCAGCTTCTCATAATTGGGGTTTATATGCAAATGAAGCTTTGATTAAAAAAACACATATTTTTTCTACTAAAAATGAATTTGATTATGCAGTTATTACAGCATTTGATCTTAATTCAAATACAGTACTGCCATTAACTGTTTCAGCCATCATTGCTAATGATGAATTGCTCATGGTATCACCAAATGTATATGCAGAAATTTATCCGCAAGGCAAAGAAGAAAATTCTTATAAAAAACTAATTATTCATGAATTAGCCCATGCTCTTCATATTCGAATTCTAAATGGAGACGAAGAAAAAATGGGCCCAAAGTGGTTTTTTGAGGGATTTGCTATCTATGCAGCAAAACAATTTGAAAGCCATAGAAATATATTAAGTGATGATGAAATTTGGGAAATTATTTTGACTGATAAGGAAACTAATTATCAAAGTTATAAAGAGGTTATGGATTTCTTACTAGAAAAGGTAAGTATCAATGAGCTAGTTGCTCATGCCTGGAAATCAAATTTTCTGGAATTTTTACAATCAACTTTAGGTTAAGGGGCAGTTAAAAATGACTAACGACAAAAATTGTCCTTTTTGTAATCCACATACGGACAGTGACCAAAAAATCGTGTTTGAAAATGAGTTTTGTTATTTCTTACAGCATATTAAATTTCAGGAAGTTTTAGAGGGAAGTGGTGTAATTGTTCCAAAAAAACATCATGCTAATGCTTTTGAATTAACACATGATGAATGGAACGATACATACAATCTTTTGCAAAAGGCAAAAAAATATCTAGATGAAACTTTTTCTCCTGATGGATATACACTTGGATGGAATGTTGGAGAGGTTTCAAATCAAACGATTTTGCATTGCCATTTACATGTCATCCCAAGATACAAAGATGAACCATTAGCCGGAAAAGGGGTACGCTACTGGTTAAAGCAACCTGAAAATAAAAGGCGAAGAAAAACGAGTTAGGATGCGAAGGGAATGTAAAATTAGACAAAGGGCCAAATCGGTTTTTTCCGAATTGGTCCTTTGTCTAATTTTACATTCGAAATTTCTGTTGTGTAACAATAAAATGGTATCGGCTCCACCTACGCCTAATACCGTGATAGCCACTCCTGCTATCCCCGCTAATTTTTAAATTTATTTCCGTAAAGCAAACTTATCTGGGCTGGGGAAAATATGGATTGTTGTACTTACAAGAACAATCATACAACACAAATATTAACAGTTTATGACCATACCATTAATGTTTAATAACATTTAATTCAAATAGGCCTTTTGACGGATTTATGAACTTTCTCGAATATATTTATTTAGACAGTCAAAACTAAATGAAGATTAGTTTAAAGGGGGTTTTTGTCGTGGAAATAATAAAGCCAATCAAGATTGCTTCTAGAAAAACAAGCCCCAATGAAAAGTTAACTGCCGCTGAGATGGGTAAGCTCTGGGCTACCTACATGGGAAACAGTATGTCAACACGTATTTTAACCTACTATCTACAGCATGTTGATGATGAGGAGATCAAAAGGCTGTTAAAAAATGCACTAAATTTGAGCCAGGATTTCCTTAAGACCATAACTGGAATTTTTAATAAGGAAGGATTTCCACTTCCTATTGGTTTTACTGAGGAGGATGTTAATCTTGGTGCACCAAGATTATTCGAAGATGAATTTTATGTTCATTATTTAAAATACGTAGTAAAAGCAGGGCTTAGTATTTACAATGTAGCCATTCCATTAGTGTTTAGAGAGGATATAAAGGAATTCTTTATTGATTGCTTAAATAAAACCATTGTATTGGTGGAAGAAATTAAAGAAATACTTATGGGAAAAGGGTTTATTATAAAACCGCCGCCCATTCCAATACCAGAAAAGCCGGAATTTGCCAAAAGTAATTTTTTAAATGGATATCTTGGAGAAATTCGCCCATTACAAGCTTTAGAAATTACCCACCTTTATGACAACATTGAAAATAATGCGACAAGTTTTGCTTTAATAACTGGTTTTAGCCAGGTTGTCAAAGATGAAAAAATTCAAAAGCTATTTTTAAAAGGAAAGGACATTACGAATAAAGCAGTAGAGCGTTATTCGCAGAAGCTTCATGATGCTAATTTGCCTAGTCCTTCATTACTCAATCATTTAATAACAACATCAACCTTTTCACCTTTTTCCGATAAAATCATGCTCTTTCACAAGGTAGACATGTTCTCGATGAAAATTAGGGCTTTTGGAAATTCAATGGCTGTAAATGGCAGACATGATATTGCACTAATGTATTCTAAATCTTTAATGGATATTTCTTTGTTTGTTTCGGAAGGGGCCACTATTTTAATTGAAAAAGGGTGGATGGAGAAGCCACCAGAGGCTGTTGATCGAGAAACATTAGCTTTAAAATCATAAATGTTATTGAATTACTGCGATACTCAGGGAACGGTATCGCTTTTTTTGTACAAAAAGGAAATAGCGGTTTATGCATTTGCTGCTGTAAGGCTGGGAAGAAGGTATACAAGAGTTTGAAAAACATTTCTTTTAGGGTTAAATAGAAATAATACTATGTCAATAAAAAAGTCCGACCCATGGCCGGATAGGATAGTAATTGGTAGGTTTATACCCAAATTTACTATAAATTAAAAATATGACGAAAATGTGAACAAATTAATAAAAAAATTAGATTACTAGAAAAAATAAAAAGTTACTTCTATCAATTCATTATGGGGCATATCCATTTTAATAGAAGGAGGTAACTTCAAATGAAGAATCAGAAAAAGGTTAGTATATTTATTCGGGTAAATGGTGCATTATTGTCCGTTATTCTAGTTTTTTTAATAGTTGGAAGCATGACTACCATTTTCTCCTTTACCATGTCTTCGGATTATGTGGGAATGGCTCTTGAAAAAAGTGATTTATCTAAGCTTTATATGTATTTCTTTGGATTTGAAAATCGATACTTTATTCAAAATAATATGGAAGTAGAAAATATTCCTCTTACAAAAATTGGATTTCAATTAGCTACTAATATAAAAATAAATGATATGAGAACCTTTTTTGAGAGAGAATTACCGGGATTCTCAGAATTTAATACAAAAATTCAAGTTGCAGGTGTAGGAACAGACATTACATCACTGCCTATTGAATCAGCACCTCCGATGGAAACGTTATTAACTGAAAGACAAGTATCTAAGGATGCCTTGAATGGTCATAATTCAAATAATAATCAACCAACCCCGAAACCAGCTGAGACTACAAATGGAAAGAAAGTCGTTTATATCTATCATTCTCATAGCTGGGAATCCTATTTACCGTTACTCCAACAGGTACAATCACCAAATGATGCTACGAGCTCAAATAATACAGTTAATATTGTAGGAGTAGGGGATCAGCTTGCAATGGATTTAGAATCAAAAGGAATTGGAACGGAACATAGTACGGTAAATGCTGCCGAAAAACTTCATGCGAGAGGCTGGAATGCAAATAATGCTTATCAGTATTCAAGAGGTATCGTTCAGGAAGCAATGGCCAGTAATCATGATTTAAAATTCTTTTTTGATATTCATAGGGATTCATCACGTAGAGATAAAACAACAGTATCAATCAATAATAAAAGCTATGCACGCTTAGACTTTATTGTTGGGGAAGGAAATCCAAATTTTAAACAAAACCTAGAACTTGCTAAAGAGCTTCATGCAGCTGTTGAAAAAAAATACCCAGGTTTAAGTCGCGGGGTATTTTCTAAAGACCAGAGCATGGGCAATGGTGTATATAACCAGGATCTATCACCAAGAGATATTCTAATTGAAGTTGGGGGAGTAGACAATAATTTAGAAGAGCTCGATAATGCTGTTGAGGCTTTTGCCAACGTATTTAGTGAATATTTTTGGAAGATGAAAAATGCAGGACAATTTTAATGAGAATTTGATGATATCTTTATAAGGGTGATTGACAAAAATATTAAAGGGAGTATTCTATAGTTGAAGTCAAATGAATTAAAAAATTCTCGTTAGGCGAGGCGTCTATGCAAACATAGGCCACTGCCCGGAAACGTCGAAAGACGCCAATGGGTATAACAGGTATTGCCGGATTAAGGCTCTACTTAACGTGGCTGGGGGTAACCTCTACGTTGTATAGTGCTAAAGCTAAACTAGGGGGATTTCATTATGATATGTAATCATACTAATCCCTCGTGCCTTGAGGGATTTTTTGTTGCTTCCCCCATAATGTAAGAAAGGAGTGTGGGTTTTTTCGTGGATAGTTCCAGTTGTAGGTGTAGTAAAAAGATAATTAAATACGGAGTCAATGTGAATCCTTATTCTGGAAGAATTCTGCGGAAAATGCCCCTTCTTTTCTAAGGTTTTCAATTATGACTCCCTTTATATTTTGGAGGTGTAGTTATGATGAAAATAACATTGAATAAAATGCTTGAAAATAGAACACGCAGGGAAAAGGAATCTAATAACATTCAAGGATTTGATATAGAACTTGATAGGGAAGATAGGAAAAGAATTGATCGGCTTGTTAATAACTATGAAAACAATATTTTGACCCATTTAGATGATGAATATTTTCGTAAAACAACTAAATCTGATCGAATAGCAGATCGTATTTCTTCCTTTGGGGGAAGCTGGAAGTTTATTATCTATTTTGGTTTCTTCCTTTTTATTTGGATGGTATGGAATTCCTTAACCTTTACAAAACATTTTGATAAACAACCTTTTATCTTACTTAATCTTATTTTATCATTTATTGCCGCTTTTCAAGCACCGGTAATTATGATGAGTCAAAACCGACAGGCTGCCAGGGATAAACATGAATCCATTATTGACTTTGCCATAAACTATAAGGCTGAACAAGAAATTGATGACATGCAAAGCCATCTCCATAGAATTGAAAATGAATTATTGACCATAAAGCAGTTATTAATTTTGAATGAAAAGAATGAGGAAAAAAGGAAGGTAAGTGTTTGATTCAGCCCCAATATACTCTTCTTAAATTAAGACTACCGTATGGAAGGGCTGTCAAAATGGCAGTAGGAAAGGTGAAAGCTGTATGACAGAACCCCGAAAGAATCTCATTGAAAGAAGAAAAAGAAGGAAGTTAAAGAGATTCTGGAGACGTTTTATTTTATTGGTTCTTGTGGTAGTTGTTACTAGCTTGTGTTATAGATACTATAATTTAAAACATACCTATACAAAGACAAATAAAATTAAACACATTACTAAAATAAAAAAGTCGCTTTCTAAAAAATCTTTAATAGAACCGGTAGTTGATATAAATCGATCTCCTGTCATTGATGCTTACCTTAAAGGTTTACATTTTAATGGATCTGTAATAGTGGTGAAGAATGATAAGATAATCCTAAATAAAGGATATGGATTTGCTGACTTTGAAAAAAAACGTGTAAATAATTCTCAAACAGACTTTTATATTGGCTCTATTACAAAGGTATTTATTTCTACCTCTATTATGCAATTACAGGAAAAAGGAAAACTAAATATAAATGACCTATTATCTAAATACATTCCAGAATTCCCAGGTGGTAATAAAATAAAACTATTTAATTTATTAACACACACATCTGGAATTCCAGAACATTCAGAGTCACAGCAAATGATCTCCCACGATGATCTCATGAAAAAAATTGAAGGTGGGCATTTAAAATTTCAACCAGGAACAAAGTGGAATTACAGTGATTCAAATTATTCTATTCTTGCCTACATTGTTGAAAAAATTACCGGTCAACCTCTTGATAGGTATGTGAAAGAACATATTTTTAATATTGCAGGAATGAAGCATACTGGATTTGGAACAGAAATTTATCATGAACCATTCTACCCTAAAGGGTATAAGATAAAAGATAATAGAATGATTTCGACTACACTTCCTAACATGTCTCAATTGTTTGGCTGTGGTGATATTTACTCAACTCCCTATGATATGTATTTGTTTGACAAGAATCTTTATAGCGGCAAGTTTTTTTCAAAAAAAAGCTTGATTACTTTTTTAACACCGTTTAAAAATAATTACGCACTTGGGTTATATAGAGACCCTGGAAGCTATTCTGATCATGGAGTACTTCCAGGTTGGAACAGTTTAAATAGTTTTAGTAAAAAGGGCACAGTATATACAGTATTACTTTCTAATGTTCAGAACGGGGTAAAATCATTAGGGACCCTGAATAATCAGATTTATATCATGTTAAGAGATATGAAATATTAAAAGCTGTTTTAACCTTACATATTGGTTGAAACGGCTTTTTTATGTCTAAGGAAATTTCGAGATAATTATTTAAGAAATGGAAAAAACTAAAAAGTAAGTAACTTTTTAATTTCTTAAAGGTGGCGTTAATGAATGCATCATCATCTGGTTGATTACCTTTTAGTGCATTTTGGATATTTAGGAATCATCATTGCTTTAATGGGAGGAATTATAGGGCTACCAATTCCTGATGAGGTTCTCTTAACCTATATCGGTTTTAATGTTTTTCAGGGGAAGCTGTCATATCTTCTTTCCTTAATATGTGCCTTTATTGGCGCAATGGGGGGAATAACCCTTAGTTACTTTATTGGCTACAAATTTGGACTTCCATTATTAAAAAAGGTGGGCCCGAAGTTTCATATTACCGAGGATAAAATTAATAAAACAGAAAATCTTTTCAAAAGGTTTGGCCCTTATCTATTAGTTGTAGGTTATTTTATCCCTGGTGTACGACATCTGGCTGCATATATTGCAGCCCTTAATAGGTTTCCATATAAAAAGTTTGCTATTTATGCTTATTTTGGAGCACTAATTTGGAGCTCAACCTTCATCACCCTGGGGAAAATCCTTGGGAGGGATTGGATACTTGTAGAAACCTATGTAACAAAATATAGTATTTATTTAATCGCCTTTATACTTGTAGCTGCAATAATCGTTTATTTTCTATGGAGAAGAAAAAAACAGTTACGAATGAGACGATTAAAGCACCGGCTAGAGTAAGAATAAAGGAACTTCCCTATTAAGGAAGTTCCTTTTAAAATCATCCTAGAGCTGTTTCATATTAATACCAGCAAGCAGCACCAACGATGATTAATAAGATGAATAATACAACGATTAAAGCAAACCAGTTGCCACCAAAGCCAACTGCGCCGCCATAACCACATCCACATCCACCATAGCCGCCAAATCCATAACCAAACATGGTTAATTCCTCCTTTTACTTTATAATGATTTTACCTTATTAATAAAAACCGCCAAAGCCCCCATAACCACCAACAAAGGCAGCTCCTACAATAATGAGTAGGATGAAAAGCACAACAATTAAGGCAAAGCCTCCACCAGCATATCCATCAGCCATTTATTTAGCCTCCTTTCTACTTGTTAATAACACAGTATGTAGGAAGGATCAAAATGGATAGGGCCCTATACAAATTTTACCTGATAATTTGAGCCCAAATTTTAATATTTTATCTATGGTAAACTCGGAATAAATTCATTAGAATTGAGAAGAGATGATTTAGCACTTAATTAATATGGCAGAGTTTTAAAAATAATCCTGTAAACAGAGGGGCGAGGCACTTTGACTGATAAGGAAATTAATTTGGTTGATCACCTGGACGAGCTAAGAAAAAGAATCATTATTTCGGCTGTGGCTTTTATCATTTTTCTTGCTTTAGGACTAGTTTATGTAAAAAATATATACCTTTTTTTTATGGGGAACCTTGGTTATAAATTATTGGTTTTAGGGCCAAGTGATATTATTTGGATTTATTTCCATCTTGCAACAGTTGTTGCCATTGTTGGTACCATACCCATTGCAGCATGGCAAATCTGGATATTTGTAAAACCAGCATTGAAGCCTACCGAAAGAAGGGCTGCCTTGGCCTATATACCAGCCTTGTTTTTTCTCTTTCTAGGCGGTCTGTCATTCGGATACTTTTTCGTCTTTCCAAATATCATGAGGTTTCTTACTAAACTAGGTAGTGGTTTAATGAATCCATCATTTACAGCGGAAAAATATTTCAGTTTTTTACTTAATATCACCTTACCATTTGGTGTTGCTTTTGAAATGCCGCTTGTCTTTATGTTCTTAACAACAATAGGTATTGTAAATCCTTATAAAGTAGTAAAGCTTAGGAAGTATGCCTATTTTGTTTTGGTCATTATTGCGTGTATCATTTCACCACCAGAATTTATTTCACATATTTCTGTATCTATCCCACTTATTCTTATTTTTGAAATAAGCATATTTGTTTCGAAAGCAGTTTATAAGAAAAAGCAAAAACGTGAAAGCATATTGGATGCAGAAGATGATTCAACAATTGGAGAAATGACAAATTAATTTTCCTTTAATGACAAGCCAGGGCTGCCTTGGCTTTTCATTTTTGTAAGGCATGTACTATTTAGAATAAATAGTGTAAATTTAAACAAATCCCTTTACAAAAAAAATAAATAGATATATATTTCTTTTATTAAATAACCTATATTGCCTAATCTAGAAAGAGCGGGGGAACCACTTTTCTTGGGGTGAATCCTTTTACAAAAAGGTAGGGTAACTCTTTAAACCCGAATCCTACAGCTAACCTCGTCGGCATTTAAAGAGGAGGTTTACGAATTGTTGTTTTTTTAAACACTAAGTAAAGCTTGGTGTTTTTTATTTTATTCAAAAGGAAGCGAGTCATCATGAGCCATACTGAGGTCATGGAATTATTCTTAGCAATTGGTGCATTAATTGCCATTTGGTTTTCTGTCACAAATTTTACAAGTGTAAAACGCTTTTTAATTGGAAGACCAATGAGAACAGCTGAACTTCATGCACAGCATAATAAGTTATTTTGGCTCATTGCATTACCCATTCTTGCCGCAGATTTATATTCATCTGTTTCCTATGGGCCTGAGTCTGGAATTACAGAATTAATTAAATTAGGACCAGGGGCTAAATGGTATATTATTCCGATTACCATTTCATCTATTATTCTTTTGGCCATGTTGATCCTTTCCTACATAATGGGGATTCTTGCGTATCCAAATGGGGGAGGAGCATATGCAATTGCAAAGGATAATTTTCGGCACAGAGGGGTTTCATTGGTTGCATCCAGCTCACTTTTGGTTGACTATATCCTGACTGTTGCTGTATCAGTATCAGCAGCGTTAGAAGCTATCACTTCCGCATATCCAAATGTGGCCCCGTATGAAACCATTCTGGCCATTGTATGTGTATTTTTATTGTTGGTCGTAAACCTCAGGGGTGTGGCGGAGTCTGCTAAGATTTTTGCATGGCCGACAATAGGATTTATGGTGTGCATGGTGATATTAATTGTTTCAGGACTTTTTGATGAATTTAGACACGGATTCACACAACCAGCTACTCCTCCATTTGGCACTGTTCCAAAGGGAATCACTGTTTTGCTTTTACTTAAAGCATTTAGTTCTGCGTGTTCGGCATTAACTGGAATTGAGACAATTTCAAATGCGGTACCTATTTTTAGAAGCCCTCAACAGAAGAATGCGATTAAAACTTATATAGCATTAGGGGTCATTACATCACTAACATTAATTGGGTTTTCATATCATCTATATGTGAAAGGGATAACCCCAAATCCCCACAATACAATGCTGTCACAGTTAACCGAAAATTACTTTGGCCATGGAATTCTTTATCAAATTATCATTTGGTTTACGTTTATTGTGTTAATTTTGGCTGCTAATTCTACATTCACTGGATTTTCTCAGTTGGCTGCCATTGTGGCTGCAGATGGATTTTTACCAAGAGGGCTTACCAATAGAGGAGACCGATTAGGGTATTCAAATGGAATTATTGCTTTGGCTGGTACAGCTAGTTTATTGATTTTAGCCTTCCATGCCCATACAAATGCATTAATTCCTCTTTATGCCATTGGGGTTTTCCTCTCCTTTACAGTAGCTCAATTTGGGTTGGTCAGACGTTGGAGAAGGGTGAAGGGGAGTCATTGGAAACTAAAACTAACTATTAATTCAATTGGTGCCGTTATCACCACGCTAGTTGCCATTATTTTTGCCGTGACGAAATTTGCAAGTGGGGCATGGATTGTTTTAATCGTGATACCGCTCATTATATTTTGTTCAAATGCCATTCATCAACATTATAATGATGTGGCAAATGAACTAAGAATTGATATTAGTACTATGTCGCCGACATCAAATAAGGTAATGACCATTGTGCTCATTTCAGGTATTCATCGTGTTGTTCAAAATACCTTATCATTTGCCAAAGGGATTGGGAATGAAAATTTATTGGCCGTTTACATTGGGTTTGACGATGAGTCTATTCATAAAATGGAAGAAAAATGGGTGGAGTGGGGAAGTCCGTGTCGCCTCTTAACCTTGAAAAGTAAGTATCGGTCTGTATTAGAGCCGCTTTCTAGATTGATTCATGTTATTGAGGAAAAAGAAGATCATGAAGGCCAAATTCATATAATCATTCCACAATTTATTCCTAAAAAGTGGTGGCATAATCTATTACACAACCAAACTGCCCTTTTACTTCGATTATGGTTAATGCGGAACAAGGATGTAGTTATTTCAACGGTTCCCTATCATTTAAGAAAGTAATGAAAAAGTGTACCATTCTCATTGGATGGTACACTTTTTGTTTATGCAGCCATTCCTAGTCTAAAACCTAAGAATGCTAGTAAAATACCAAAAGTATAGCTTATTGTTATGTATAGCAAGGGGATTTTCCAATTCCTTTTTTGTAATAATTGAATGTTTTCTAAATTAAAAGTTGAGAAGGTAGTAAATGCTCCCATAAACCCTGTTCCGAGCAGGTATCTCCATGATTCTCCTAGGTTATTTCCTATAATAAGACCGAGTAAAAAAGAGCCAAGGAGGTTTACAAAAAGAGTGGCAGCAGGAAAAACAGTGGAATACTTCTTTTTTACGAAATTACTTACACCAAAGCGTGCTATTGCCCCAAAAAAACCACCACAAGCAACTAAAATGATAGGAAGGAACATTACTTTTCACCACTCTTTCCTTCGAATGATTTTTGATGCTTAATAAAGGCGAAAGAACCAATTCTATACCCCAAGCCAGCAAAAATTAGGCCACCGAAAAGACTAATGAAAATGTAGGAAAAGGCGACTCCCCATTTAGCGGCGGTCATTAATTGAACAGTTTCTACACTAAAGGTAGAAAAGGTAGTAAATGCTCCAACGAATCCAGTGCCAATTGCAACAGTAATATGTGATGGTAAGACTTTTAATTGAAAGACATAGTATGTAAGCCAGCCTAAGAAGAAACAACCAATTAAGTTTATTAACAATGTAGCCAAAGGAAAAGAGTGTGTCCATCTTTCAACCATGATTATTCCTATTAGAAATCGCAACAGGGCCCCAACTATTCCGCCAAGGCCAACGAATAAATACCCCATTTTATCACCTTAAGAATGAATGTATAAATAAATTTTACAGTAAAGGTAGATGGTTTGTACATTCCTAATTAAAAAGACTCTTCAGTTAGGAAGAACCGTTGGTTACTTATACATTTCATTTTCGAGTAGAATGACATTTTCATTGAATGAGGTTTTTCCAACATGCTTTGTATTCTCAACCAAACGGTAAACATTGTCACAGCACTTAATTGCTCCTTTAACCAGAAGCGGTACTCCAATAGTGTTCATTTTTAACCCTCTTGAAAACATCCCACCAAAGGTCATGATAAGTGGAACGGTGGGTGAAGTATTGGAAAAAACAACTTTTTCATCAAAATGGTGATTTTGTTGGAGTATTAAAATTAATTCCTTTAATGCTGGGACAACCAACTTATTTCTTTTTCTGCCGATCGTATAAACAGGGTTGCCATCTTCATCTTTCCCATGAAAAATTAATTTTCCAAAATCATCATGGGTAAGTTTATTAAAATAAGGTATATTTAAAATTTCCTCTTTTGACAGCTTTCGTTCTGATTGTGGTAATTTTTTTAAATGATAGGCTGCAGCCATAGATGTTGTATGTGTTCCACCATAATCATTATAAATATAGATCATGTGATCATCCCTTACAATTTTATCTATGTATATTATTAACACTTATTTGGAAATCAATTCTACCATTTCAATTATCGGGCTTCCTTATCTAAGCCTCTTTATCTTAAAACCTTTCCTGTCCGTCTTACAAATTTCAAGTTTAACTTCGTTAATATTTACTTTTCCTTTTTTAGCTAATAGGAAAGTATAAGGGCAACTACGCCTCTGCCTTCGCCTTTAGGCTCGCCAATCGGCGAATTTTTTTTACAAACCTATAACTAAAATGGATAAAGGTGGGGAAAATGGTAGTGGGAATATTTTTTTAAAGGGAGAAAAAAAGTGGATAATCGAACAGTTACGAAGGATGTACGTAGGTATAACAGTTATTTAAGTACGGTTAACCTTAATTATAATTTCTTGAGTAATCCTTGGATTCCAACTATGTGGTCTTTTACTTTTCCAGGATTCGGACACTTATTATTAGGCATGTATTTAGAGGGATATTTACTCGTCTTTTGGGAAATAGTTGTTAATTCGAGTGCCCATTTAAATGAAGCAATGATGTATTCCTTTATTGGTAAGTTTGAATTAGCGAAGGAAGTTCTAAATTTCAAATGGGCTCTTTTGTATATAGGAGTTTATGTGTTTGCAGCATGGGATAGCTACCGTTCATCTGTTGATACAAATAAGATCAATATTTTAGCAAGGAATGAAAATGCAATGATCGTTCCGTTTAAAATGTCTGCACTATCCATTGCATATTTGGAACAATACCCGCCAAGAATTGCTGCGGCCTGGTCTTTTTTCATGCCCGGAGTGGGGCAATTTCTTATCCATAGACTTCCAACAGGCTTCATTATTTTATTTTGGTGGATGCTCCTATGTTATTTATCAAATTTTCCATTAGCTATTTTTTATACTCTAACTGGCTCTTTTGAATTAGTCCCATCTATTCTCGTGCCTAAATGGTTTTTATATATGCCATCTATTTATGTGTACTCTATGTTTGATGCTTATTTTTTTTCAGTGGAGTTTAATAAGTTGTTTAAAGTGGAGCAGGCCACTTTTCTGAAAAGAGAGTATCAAAACAAAAATTTTAAAATCCCTAGAAAGAAACGAAAACTGTATTAAGGGGGAAGGAATATGTATGTTATTGCATCTTTTGAACATTCCTTTTACTTAGAAATGGCAATAAATGAACTTGAAGGAAATGGGATAAACAAAGACAATATTTTTGCGATTCCCTTAACTCCTAAAGTAGGTCAAAGACAGGCATTTGATACCATCCATCATTCGGACGGAATTAGTTTAATGGATGGACCAGCAATCATAGGAACACTTTTGGCTGTGGTAGGTGCAACCTATGGTTATATTCTTAGATGGGGGCCGGTTATTTGGGGCTTAATTGGATTAGCCATAGGTTTTATTGTGGGTTTTGCATTTAAATTACTATTAAATAGAGGGAAACTTTTTAGAAAAAAAACAAAAGGGACCACTACAGAAGTGGTCTTAATGATTAATTGCTATGAAAGTCAAGCAGCACTTGTGGAAAAGATTTTGTACAACTACTATGCTATTGGTGTGGCAAAGATAAACCAAAGCTAAAATATTACGGTGTGTAATCTACATTTGGTGTATATTTACTACTTCCATTCCATAGTAAAAATTCATGAATACCTTGTGATTGGAGTGCACGAATTTGTTCTTCAATTTCTCCTTTTCCATATATTTGATAATTTCCTTTTCCAAGCCAAGTCGCTGTGAAGTCTTGAATCCATGGCCTAGAAGTAGGAGGATGAGTTAATTTTCCTAGGCGGCCTTTTTCGACCTTTGCATATTCCTTTACAAGCAAGTATGGCTCTAAATCTGGCTTTTGAATACCAAAAATAGGGTTCCAATGACTTGGATAAATCATAGATGAAATAACATCCACATTTTGTGCTATTTGCGAAAAGTTTTGTCCAATTCCGGGTGCTTCTGGTATTACTGTCGCGTTTCCAAAGACATCTACAGACATCTTAACGGGATATTTCGTCAGCTTCATTTTTGCATATTTAACAAATCCTGTTACAGCAGCAACTCTTTTTTGCCCTTCATTTAAAGGCAGGTAACTGAAATTTCCTTTTTCGTAGATTAGCTTGTTTTCAAATGTTTCAAATTTTTCCGGGAAACGAACGTAATCAAACTGAATTTCTTTAAACCCTAGTTCAGCTGCAAGGCAGGCAATACCAATATTATAATCCCAAACCTCCATTAAAAAGGGATTTGTAAACGAATCTCCTCTTGAATTTCTCCATATTCCAAGGCTTGTTTTAAAAGACCAATTTGGTTTTGAAACAGGTAGAACATGATCCTTAAAAACAACAATCCTCGCAATCGGGTATATATGGTTTTCCTTTAATGTTTGAATTAGTGCAGCTGGATTTTTTATATATGGCCGACTTGTTGAAAAGTAAAGGGAATCCTTTGGCGGCTGAAAAGTAAGATGTCCATGATCATCTTTAATATCAATGACCATTGCATTTAAGTCTGAATTTTTGACAAGGGATAAAAGTTTAGGAAATAGTGGACTATTGAAGGTTGATGGATTTACATATATCCCTCTAATAATGGGCTGACTTAACTCTGCTCGGGCAAAACCTGTATTCAAGGACATAGTTTGAAGCAAAATAAAAATGATAAAAAATTTTTTCACATCTTCACCCCCAATTTAAGTGTTCTTATAATTTCCTGATAGACAAAAATTTATTCTAGGTATGGGCTACTATTCTACCATGGCAAAGGTTTGTTTTTTTTTGATGGGTATAAATGCATAGACAAGTTTTCCAAAGGCACATATACATATAGTACAAATTGATATAAGAGACAATTGAGGGGGAATGACAATGGTACTGGAGAGTATGACCTAGAAAATTCAAAAGGGAGATTGTAGGATTATGAGTACCACTATTATGGTCATTTTTACTTTTATCTTTACAATGCTCTTTATCTTTTGGAGGCCAAAAGGAATAAATGAGGCTATACCATCTACAATCGGAGCAATACTGGTCATGCTAACCGGTACAATTACAGTTGTAAATTTACTTGACATTAGCTCGAAGGTCAGTGGGGCCGCCATAACGATTATTTCAACACTAGTAATGGCTATCGTTCTTGAAAGCTTTGGTTTCTTTTACTGGGTCACCGCTATTTTAGCAAATCGAGCAAAAGGATCAGGAATACGGCTTTTCTGGCTGACAAATTTGCTTTGCTTCTTAATGACGATCTTCTTTAATAACGATGGCAGCATTATTATTACTACACCTATTCTTATCCTACTTTTACAAAACTTCCACTTAAAAAATCACGAAAAACTTCCCTATTTAATAAGCGGGGCATTAATTGCTACAGCCTCAAGCGCACCAATTGGTGTAAGTAATATCGTTAATTTAATTGCCTTAAAAATTATTCACATGGATCTGTACCTGCACACCGCAATGATGTTTGTTCCTGGTACATTGGGATTGCTATTTATGTCTTTAATGTTGTTTATCGTATTTCGAAAAAATATACCTAAAAAACTTCCGGTTATCACACTTTCCTATGATTTTAAAGACAAGCCTGCACATCCCCTCCAAAGTGAGCCATTGCCTTCAGAAAATAAACAGCGGAAAACAGTTATGAAGTGGATTTTAATTTTTGTCTTCTCTATCAGAATCGGCTTATTCGTAGCCTCCTACTTTGGTTTTCCAATTGAGATTGTTGCCGTTACCGGTTCATTGCTTTTACTTGTATGGAGATGGTTTTACTTGAAAATTTCACCGACCGATATGCTTAAAAAAACACCTTGGCACATATTTATTTTTGCCTTTACGATGTATATCCTCATCTATGGATTGAATAACATTGGATTTACGAATTTTCTTGTAGAACATTTTGAACCTATAATCAAAGGCAGTCTCCTAAATGCGAGCCTATTTATGGGAGGGCTCTTAATGGTCCTATCGAATCTATTTAATAACCACCCAGCCCTTATGATTGGCACGTTAGCACTAACCCATATGGGGCTTGATCCTATTACAGTAAAAACAGTTTACCTCGCAAATATCATTGGAAGTGATATTGGATCATTGCTTCTTCCTATCGGCACATTAGCCACATTGATTTGGATGCATATTTTAAAGAGGGAAAAAGTGGAAATAAGCTGGGTAACCTATTTTAAAACAACTGTTCTTGTAATTCCTCCGACTGTCATTTTTACTCTTTTAACACTTTACACATGGATTGAATTTGTCTTCAATGGTAAAGCATTGTAGTAGAATTAATTTTCTTTAATTGTTGCAACGAAAAAGGACAACTTCCAATTTTACGATGGAAATTGTCCTTTTAATTTTGCTTACCTACTCTTTACCACAGATTCCATATAAAAACATATGGAGCATTTCATTGATCACATTCATATTCCCGCTTTGTTTGATCATATCAATAAACTCGTTTGTATATTTAATGTTGAAATTTATATACATCATAAGGCCTTGATTAGAGATTTTATCTGAAATTTCTCCATTTTGCCTGCCTTCTTCTATTAATTGAAAAAAGACAGGTAAAATTCTCTCATTGTATTCTTTATCAATGAATTGAGAGATTTCCTGATCCTCACTAAGTAACTGCATTAAAAATGGTGTTAAAGAGTTCAAGGAATTCTCTCTTTCTTGTAAAATAATCCGTTCAATCTTTTCTTTAAATGTATAATCACCGGTCATAAACTCCATAAATTCATCAAAGGAGTTGTTAATATGCTTCTTAACAACCTCACGTAATAAGGCTTCCTTACTTCCAAAATAATTGTAAATGGTTACTTGAGAAACGTTTGCTTCCTTTGAAATATCAGTAATTCTTATCTTATTTGAATCCCATGTTTTCATCATTTCTAAAGTGGTTTCTATAATTTTTTCTTTAATTTTCTGAGCTCTTTTTTCAAAACCATTCACTTTATCATCATCCTATGTCTGAATTGGTATTAATGAAATTATAACATAAAAATATTTCATAATTGTATTGACATTATTTATTTCCAAACGTAGTATGAATTTATGAAATAATTTTAAATAAATATTTCATATTTCGGAGGTGCAAAATGCTAGAAGTTCAAAACCTTACGAAGAAGTTTAAAAGTGGGAAGGGCATTTTCAATATTACTTTTTCAATTAAAAGGGGAGAAGTTTTTGGATTTTTAGGACCTAATGGTGCCGGTAAATCAACAACCATTCGCCATATCATGGGCTTTATGAAACCGGATACAGGGTACGTCAAAATAAATGAGTTGGATACATGGAAAAAACAAGGAGAAGTAAAAAAATATATTGGGTATTTACCTGGTGAAATTGCATTTATTGAAGGAATGACTGGAAAAAGCTTCCTTGATTTTATGACAGAAATGCAGGGAGTTAAAGATTTGTCCAAGCGTAATGAGTTAATTGAGCGTCTTCAGTTTGATGTAAATACACCTATTAGAAAGATGTCTAAAGGGATGAAGCAAAAGGTTGGAATTGTGGCAGCATTTATGCATGACCCTGAAGTCATTATTTTAGATGAGCCTACTTCCGGTTTAGACCCACTAATGCAAAAGGTCTTTATTGAAATGGTTTTGGAGGAAAAAGCGAAAGGAAAAACCTTTCTTATGTCATCACATAGTTTCCCTGAAATTGAAAGGACCTGTGATCGTGCTGCCATTATCAAGGATGGGGTGGTTATAGCTGTAAAGGATATTCATGAACTGCAATCCATGCAGCGAAAGCTATTTGAGGTAATCTTTAAAAACTCTTCAGATGCAAATAAATTTATTCATTCAAACCTGCAAATTGAATCCCATGAAGGAAATAGGGTGCGAGTGGCCATACAAGGAAACTATGATCAATTTATTGAAGAAACCGGAAAATATCCAGTGCAAAATATTGCCATATACACGCAGAGCCTAGAAGAAGTTTTTATGAATTACTATGATAGATCGGAGGCTTCAAGATGAATTTCTCTCTCTATAAACAGATGATGAAAGTCAATATAAAGGGGATGTTCAATTATGCAATTGGAGCAGCCTTTTATATGATTTTGATGGTTTGGGTCTATCCAAGCATTGCCAAAACAGCAAAGCCATTAAATGATATGTTAAAAGTAATGCCTGCAGGAATGACGAGAGCTTTTAATATGCAAAGTGGGTTTGGCAGTTTCGAGACGTATATTTCAGGTGAATTCTATGGATTGTTGTTTACTTTAATCGTTTCTATTTTTTGCGTTATGATTCCGATTCAATTAATAGCAAAACTGGTAGATCAAGGTTCAATGGCTTATTTATTAACGACCCCTACAACAAGAGGAAAAGTTGCTTTTACACAAGCAAGTGTTTTTTTATCAGGATTGATTCTTATTTCGGCCATTACAACTGTTTGTGGAATAATTGGTGTGCATATTTTTATTGATGATTCTAGTTCTTTTCATGTTAATAGATTTATTCAGTTGAATGTTGCTGCTTTTGCACTGTTTTTCGCGTTAGGGGGAATTTCCTTTTTGATTTCCTCATTATCAAACGACGAAAAAAAAGCACTCGGAATTTCCGGAGGAATTATTTTTGGTTTCTATAGTTTGGATATAATTGGAAAAATAAGTGAAAAGGTGGATTGGATTAAGCATTTCACTATTTTTACTTTGTATAGTCCAAGTGAAATCGTTGTAGGAAAAGCGGATTTGACAAATGACTGTGCAATCTTATTTTTCATAGGCATTGTTGCTTTTGTGGTGAGCATTTTAGCATTTAGGAAAAGAGATTTACCCTTATAAAAAAAATTTGTCCCAAAACCAATTAACCAATTTAAATTCTAAATTTCCCATGGCAGCTACATTTATGTAGCTGCCATTTTACTTACATGCCAATCCACCATTCCATAGAAAAAACCAGCCCCACATGTGTGAGACTGGTTATAAAATTAGAATTGTTCGGATAAAACAGGAACTACTTGTTTCTTACGAGAAACAACACCTTTTAGTAATACAGTATTATTATCTAGCTTAACATTATAAGCTTTTTCAACGGCACTTTGTGCATTTCCAAGAGCTAGAGCAACAGAATCATTTTTTAAGATATCTGTAACCACTAGTAAGAACAAATCAAGATTCTTTTTCTCAATGATTTGTGAAATAACTGCTTCAAGCTCAGTTTGTCGATTTAAAACATCATCTGTATCAACTGAGTTTACTTGAGCAATTTCCACTTTGCTTGAACCCATTTGGAATTCCTTCGCATCAAGTGACACAAGTTGTTCTACGGTTTTGCTGCTTAAGTCTGCTCCAGCCTTTAACATATCTAAACCGTAGCTCTCTGCATCAACGCTTGCAATAGCTGCTAGTTCCCTTGCAGCATCAATATCTTCTTGTGTGCATGTCGGGGATTTAAATAGTAGTGAATCTGAAATGATTGCAGATAACATTAAACCAGCAATATCCTTTGAAATTTCTACACCTTTTTCTTTATACATTTTATTTAAAATGGTTGCAGTGCAACCTACAGGCTCTGCACGGTAATATAAAGGATCACTGGTTTCAAAATTAGCAATACGATGGTGGTCAATAACCTCTAAAATTCTAACCTCCCTGATGTCATTAGCACTTTGTTGAAATTCGTTATGGTCGACTAAAATAGCATTCTTTGCTTCAACAGCGACCTTTTCAATAAAACGAGGGGCTTCTGCCTTAAAGGTATTTAAAGCAAATTGAGTTTCATTATTTACTTCTCCAAGGCGGATTGCTTCAACCTCAAAGCCTAATTTTGTTTTTAAATCAGCATAGGCAAGAGCTGAACAAATTGAATCAGTGTCTGGATTTTTATGTCCAAAAATGAATACCTTATCCATCAAGTGACTGCTCCTTTTTCATATGTACTTTTTCGGAAACCTTACCTTATAAAAAGACAAGCATTTCCGTCCTGTGACTATTATAACAAATTGAAAAATGAAAGTCGCATGAGAGAGCGATTTTTTATTTTCATAAAAAGTTCTCAGAAGGCGAAGACCATTATAAATAATCCCGCATAGAATGAAAATGTGAAGTATTTCACAATCAAAATGATGACTGGCTTTTTTCATATTTATTTTATAAGGGGTGAAGATAAATGAGTGAGACACAAAAAATTGTTATTCTGGGGGGAGGCTACGCGGGGTTATTAACAGCTGTTACCTTACAAAAAAAGGTTCACGAAAAAAGGGCAGAAATTACATTAGTCAACAAAAACGATTATCATTACTTAACAACAAAAATTCATGAATCCGGAGCTGGAACTTTGGATTCGGAAATGGTTCGATATCCGATTTCAAGTTTAATTGATACAGAGAGAATTAACTTTGTTCAAGATGAAGTAATGGGGATTGATTTAACTAAAAGGCAGGTATTGTTGAAAAACGGAAGTCTTCCATATGATTATCTAGTCGTAGGTTTTGGAGGGATTCCTCAAACTTTTAATATTCCAGGGTTAGAGGAAAATGCATTTTTCCTATTTGATTTTGAAGGGACAGAAAAGCTTCGCAATCATATTGAAAAACAATTTGAAGAATATATGATGGATCAAGATAAAAGCAGGTTAACGTTTGTAATAGGGGGAGCTGGGTTTACTGGAATAGAATTTCTCTATGAAATGATAGAGCACATTCCTGCATTATGCAGAAAATATTTTATAGATGAGTCAATGGTAAAAGTGGTTTGTGTCGAGGCAGACGATACACTTTTAAAAGGCTATGATCCTAGAATGGTAAATGATGTATTAGCTTCACTTCAAGGTGTTCCATGTCATTTTCAATTAGGTTTGGCTGTAACTTCTTGCAAAAAAGGTGAGGTTTCCTTTAGTGATGGATCTGCTATTAAAACCAATACGGTGATATGGGCTGGTGGTATAAAAGGTAATCCCCTTTTAAAGGATCTTGGCTTTGAGCTTATAAATGGAAGAGTGAAAATAAATAAATTTTTGGAAGTACTAGGTTATAAAGACATTTATGTATTAGGGGATGCTTCTGTATGCTATTCACCCGAAGGTAAACCATATCCGCCATCAGCACAGATTGCCCTTCAGGAAGGACAGTATTGTGGTTATAATATTGCATGCAAAATATACGGGCAACCAGCAAAACCATTTCAATATATTCATAGAGGAACAGTCATGTCAATGGGTAGGAAGCATGCTACAGGAGTTGTTTATGGAAATCACATAAATGGAAGATTCGGTGCATTTATGAAGTATGTAATAGAGATGAGGTATTTCTATATGTTAGGCGGTGTACCGTTTCTATTCAGGGAATGGAAGAAAGGAATCAGAAATAAAAGACAAATAAAACGTGGTGAGAGGGGATAGCTATTAGCTTTCCCTTTTTTTAAGGAAAAACGTGAAAGGTCTTAAAAAAATCTATTTTAGCTAGAAATGCAGAGTAGCAATAATCAAGGGGATATCCTTGTTATTAAATAATTTCACTAAAATACCCCCTGGTTTGAACATCAATTTAAAATGATGTAAAACTATAAAAACATTAGACAGAGCTGTTCTAAAATTATTTCAGGTGAATACCCGCGAACTTCTCTTTGAAATAAATATGACTCACTGCTTAAAGCTCTCAGCATCATATCTGCCAAAAAGATGCTATCTGGCCTTGATGGATTACTACCCTTCATCTCTTCAAATAGGTCGAAGAAGAGTTGATGCAATTCCTGATAGATGGGGCCAAGAGTGAGGGGCTTTGATTGATTGGATGACACCGATTCCTCGACGCCTTTTAGCAATTGGGATTTTTTTTCTCTGAATTGGATAAATAGGTGGAGGAGTCCTTTGAATCGTTGACTGGCTGGAATTCCTCGATTTTCCTCCAAAAATGCTTCAATATCCTCAAAAAGTAAAACAACATGATCTTTTATTAAATCCAGACATACCTCACCTTTGTTCCTATAACGGCGATAGAGTGTTCCAGAACCAATCTGGGCTTCATTCGCAATTTGATTCATACTAACCTGTTCCACGCCATGCTGCTCAAAAAGTTTATGAGCGGTATTCAGTATACGCTGGCGATTTTCTGCAGCATCTCTGCGCTCAGTTCGAATAGGGGTTATATGTTCATCCTTCATAAATTGGTCACTCCTTAATTCTTGACAAGTGGAGAATTCCCCACTTAATATAAAGAGGAGAGCTCTCCGCTTTTTTAATATAACCTAATACAAAGGAGTTTACAACAAATGGAGAATAAAACAGCACTATTAGTCATGGATTTACAAAATGGAATTGTTTCACGTTTGGGAGATAATGATCAATTACTACTTCCGTTTCAAAAAGCAGTGGAAGCAGCACGACAGCACAATATTCCAGTTATTTTTGTTCGGGTTGCATTTAGTGAAGGGTATCCAGAGATTAATCCACAAAATAGGGCATTTTCTGCTTTGAAAAGTGTGGGGGGAATGACTGTTTCTGACATATCAACACAAATTCATGAATTGGTAAAACCTGAACCAAATGAACCGGTTGTAACAAAATACCGCGTCAGTGCATTTGCAGGAAGCAACCTTGAAGTGATCTTAAAAGCAAAACAAATCGATACCCTGATTCTAAGTGGTATTTCAACAAGCGGAGTGGTCCTATCCACATTGCGTGAAGCGGCTGACAAGGATTATACGATTAAAGTTCTTTCAGACGCCTGTCTGGATACGGATCAGGAGGTACATCGCGTTCTGACTGAGAAGGTGTTCCCTCGTCAGGCAGAAGTGTTGACTGTTGATTCGTGGATGGAGAGCTTAGAATAAACATCGCTAAAAAGAAGGTATTTTCATGCCGATTTGGAAAAGAAACTTAATGATTTGCTGGTTTGGGATGTTTGTAACAGGTATAGGTATGAGCCAAATTGCGCCAGTATTACCTCTTTATATAAAACGACTTGGAGTTAACAATACCGCATTTATTGCTCAGTTTTCAGGGATAGCTTTTGGTGTAACGTATATTATTTCCGCTGTTTTCTCTCCGATTTGGGGTCAGGCGGCAGATAAATATGGACGTAAACCCATGCTTTTACGGGCAAGCCTTGGCATGGCAATCGTAATTTTTAGTATGGGCTTTGCCCAAAATGTGTATGAATTGATTGGATTACGGCTATTGCAGGGTGTGATCACAGGCTTTGGTACTGCCTGTACAACATTGATTGCTACACAAACGGATAAGGAACACGCAGGATGGGCGTTAGGCACACTTTCAACCGCCAATGTAGCGGGGTCCTTACTCGGACCCATGATTGGCGGCTTTATGGAAGAAAGACTTGGTCTGCAAAATGTATTTTTTGTAACAGGCGCCCTCCTGTTTATAGCATTTATCATTACTGCATTATTTGTAAAGGAATCTTTTACACGTCAGGATAAAAGAACACTTAGAGCGAAAGAGGTATGGAATAGTGTTCCTGAAAAAAGTCTGACAGTGATCATGTTCGTGACCTTTTTTGTTATCACGCTGGCTTTGTTTACCGTTGAACCAATTATAACCATATATGTTACCCAGTTATCACAGCATACCAATCATGTTGCGTTGTTTGCCGGTATGGTATTCTCAGCCTCAGGGCTGGCTAGTATTATTTCAGCACCAAGACTAGGGAAACTTTCTGATAAAATTGGTGCCCATAAGGTTATATTAGCTGCACTAGTAGTGGCAGGTATTGTTTTTGTCCCACAAGCGTTTGTTAAAAACCCATGGCAGTTAATGGGACTTCGATTTGTACTAGGATTAGCAACTGCAGGGTTGATGCCTTCTGTCAACATCATGCTTAAGACAATCACACCAGCATCTCTTGCAGGAAGAGTTTTTGGTTTTAGTATGTCTGCTGGGTATTTAGGGGTATTTGGAGGCTCCATTTTAGGGGGGCAAGTGGCGGCCTATTTGGGTATTAATTATGTATTCTTTATTACGAGTGCTTTGTTACTAATCAATGCTATGTGGGTTTATTTTAAAGTTTATAAAAAACTTAATCTTAAAAAAGTTGAGGGTTGCTGAGCAACTTTTTTTTGTTGTTTCGCAGATAAACTTTTTCAAGAGGAAGTTATACAGAAAAAAACAATATTGTGAAGAATCTCTCCATTTTCGTAAAGAAAAATCCAAATCACATAAAGAATATCCAAACCCCAAACGGATATTTCGCATAACTTTTTAGTGACAGTTCCAATAATTACCTATATAATCTGTTTAAATTAAACCTATAAAAAGGGGGATTTTAGATGTTGATTGTAACGAAGGAACAAATTGATGGATATAAAATTAAGGAAGTAAAAGGCGCTTGCTTTGGTCTTGTTGTGAGAAGTCGTGGTTTTGCGGGCCAGCTTACTGCCGCGTTTCGATCTCTTGCAGGCGGGGAAATTCATGAATATACAGAAATGCTTGAGGATGCTAGAAAACAAGCAATGGATAGATTAACACAAAATGCTCACGCAATGGGTGCGAATGCAGTGGTCATGTTTCGATTTGACTCAGGAGAAATCGCCCAACACATGAGTGAAATTGTAGCATACGGGACGGCAGTTGTTGTAGAAAAGGTTGAATGATACATGAAGTGGTTTCTATGTTATCTGATATTTCAAGTGTTCCTTTTTCTGGCGTTTTGGTTCTTTTCTAAACGTACAGACAAACGGTATAAATCCAATCAAGGCTCCATACCTAAAGGATTTGTGCCGACACAAGAAGTTTCGATAGATCCAGTTTCAAAGGTTTCAACTCGAGTCTATGTGAATCAGAAAACCGGTGAACGCATATATATTGATGAAAATAGGAGAGAGCCATGATTGAAAAAGAAATGACTTTTGCAAAAAACAGTAAAGGTATTGGAAATGTTAACACCCTTCGTTGAAAGTTATTCACTATATTTAGCCATAAATAAATACCCCAAAGGTTAGATTTTAACCCTAACTTTTGGGGTGCGACTTTCTTCCAAGTACTGGATGTGCAAGTGGAGTTTTATTGGCAAAGGTCTTAAGGTGCCTCCTTTCGGAGATCAGGAGCGTCCTTCGGGATTAGTCTTAAGCCTGTCGGTGCTGAACAAGGCGCTTGTGCTTTTGTTCGTAACTATAAAATTTCTTTTTGGAAAATAAAGACTAAAAGTGGTTCCAACATTCGTTTTTGATTCTACTTCTACCTTACCACCAAGTGATTCTGTAATTTTATAGGCAGTTGAAATTCCTAAACCAGTTCCATTCTGTTTCTCTGAATGAATGGGGGTTCCAAGTCTTGAAATAATGTCAGCTGATAAACCTGGACCATTATCCTCCACAATAATATAAAATTGATCAATTAATTCATGAAGGAAAACGTCAACTCTTCCACCTGGCGAACAAGCTTCTACTCCATTTTTAATAATATTTATAAGAGCAAAACGCAAAAGTGAAAAGTCCTTTATTAAAAGATGGCTTTCAGCGGTCGATAAAAAATGAAGTTCTACATTATTTAATAAAGCGAAAGGATTAATAACTTCAATTGTTTCTTGGAGCATGCTGGTTAGTTCAACTTCTTCATGATCATTTTCCACAGGATCCAATAGGGTCATGTAATCTTTTAAAGAATGTTCCGCTTTGTTTAAGTTAGCAGTGGCATGTATGATTGTGTTAGCTTGTTTGGGAGAAAGGGTAGAATCCTTCTCTAAAGATTTTAATGAGTCCTTAACTGATAAAATAGGTGTATATATTTGCTGGGACAGATAAACAATTAAATGATTTAGTGCATGATTTTTTTCAAATTGAATAACCTTTGTACCCATTTCTTCCATTTCTTTTAAGGAGGTTTGGAGATAAATGACCATCCAGAAGGTAATATAATTTAAAATACAAAAGGTAATCCAATGAGTCATTTCGTGCTGAGTAAATGTATAGCCTTTAAAATCCCGTGTTTCAAGTATTAGAAATATAATTGAAAGTGTCAGACAAAGATAGGTAAAGAATACTTGTTTTTTCTGTTCCCATTTATCATACCGTGGAAGAATGATTGCAAAAATAATAAGGGAAAAAAATGGGATACCTAATCCCTCTATATACATACCGATGCCGCCAATTAAAAAACGGTAAGCCATCATGAGTGCGGTAAGAACAAGCCCCGTTGAGTAACCACCATAAAAAAAGCTAATAATCAAAGGGATAAATCGAAAGTCTAGAATAAACCCTTTACCAAATGATAAAGGAAAGGTCATGCAAATAATAATGGACAGCCCGCAAAGTACGGCTAATATTTCCTTCTGTATTCTTTTTTTGCCAAATTTTTTCCGGAAAAAGGATTGATATAAGAGCATTGGAAATAAAATACAAACCATTTGTAGAAGCCAAATTCCTAAATAGGCGGGGTTTACAATCATTTACTACCCTCCATTCAATGATATTTTTCTGTATTGTACCCCCATTGATAGAGGTATAATATTAAATTTATCACAGTAATTAGCTTTCCTAATTTAAATAGGGAACTAGTTCATAAAATTGAAACATCTATATCAAAAAAAGCTAAGATTTATACAAATGGTAGGTGAATGGAAATCCCCAAAAAAACACACCCTAAAACCGAAAAAGGGGTGTGTTTTATGACAGATCGAAAATTATTAAAACTATTATGGAGTGTTGGTCTTTTTTTAGCTCCTACACTGTTTATGAGACCGACAAAGGATCGATGGATTGTCTTTTTATTTAATGCTTTTTTAAATACATACATAGATAATTATTTAGTAGCATCAAAGCGCTTAAAATATCCGAACAGACTTAAAAGTGTAAAAAAACTCTCAAATGGTAGCGTTTTATATGATAGTCTTTTATGCCCTCTAATGACAACTTGGTATTATATAGCAACCCGCCATGTTAAAAAAATTAGTAAATTTCTTTTCATCACGTTTTTATTTGTTTTACCACAGTTGATTTTTGAATTATTACTTGAAAAATACACTGAAATTATAAAGTATAAAAAGGGATGGAAGTGGTATCATTCCTTTTTTACAATTTCATTTATAAAAATTTTTGTAAGAGGCTTTATCCAAATGATTAACAAGGCCTCTCAAATCAATTCATAAATGTTTATTCGTTTTCATAATCAATATTTTGGTGCACTTCCGGCATGTTCCGTTTAGAAGGCCAGAATGCCATTTTTCCAAGTAATACTGTAATGGCTGGAACCAGTAATGGGCGGACGATGAATGTATCTAATAATACGCCAATTGCTGTAATTGTTCCAAAGTGTACTAAAATTTGGATAGGTAAGGTTGTCAAAACAGCAAATGTTCCGGCAAGAATGAGTCCAGCAGAAGTAATAACTGCACCGGATTCTGCTACTCCTTCTTTGATGGCCTGCATGAGGGGCATCTGCCTATTCTTTTTCCAGATACTAGACATCATAAAGATATTATAATCTTCCCCTAGTGCAACAATAAATACAAACGCATAAAGGGGAATAAATCCTTGTATGGCAGTGACCCCAAATAAATAATGAAGGATAACCCAGCCTAAGCCAAGGGCACTAGAATAAGACAATAAAACTGTTGCGATTAAATAAGCAGTTGCTGTAATAGAGCGTAAGTAAAGCAGTAATAGTATGGCAATCATTGAAATGACTACAGGAATAATGACCTTACTGTCATCATTTGTTGTTTTCCTTGTGTCATATTGTTCTGACGTTTGTCCTCCAATCCAAACCTTTTTAGAAACACTGTCTATATGGCTGTCTTGAAGCACTTTTTCAGTTTTACTCCTCAATAAAGGAATTTCATTCATCGCTTTATTTGAGTATGGATTTGCCTTTAGTTCTACGTTATAGCTAATTATTTGTTTATTCTCTGCACCAGGAACACCTTCTGATACATTTGCAACAAAGGATAAACTTTCTAATTCCTTCTTAACGGATATACCCTTTCCATCTGTTTGAATCATGACCTGCACTGGCGCAAGTTCTCCTGGATTAAAATGTTCTGAGATTAACTTGAATCCCTCACGTGAAGGCATATCCTTTGGAAAAGAAGATAACGTATCATATGTGTAGGAAATTGTTGTCGCATAAAAAGCAAAAACCCCAAGAAATAGTAGTGTGAAGGCAAGAATATGCCATGGTTTTTGAACAATTAAGTTTCCGAGTTTCATACCAAGCCCAGTTTTTGCCTTTTCCGAGGGTAAAGCTTTTCCTTTTTTGAGCGCTCTTGCTTCCTTCATTTCTCTTGTTCGAGGAACAAATGGATAAAAACTTGATCTTCCAAGAATGCTTAACAATGCAGGTATTAATGTCAAACTTGCCACCATCATAATTAAAATAGATAGACTAAATGGAAGGGCAAATCGATGTACTGATCCGTATTTTGCCATTAGTAATACTAGTAAAGAGAAAATAACCGTTAAACCACTCATTGCAATAGCCCCAGCAGATCCCTGAAAGGCCATTTTCATCGCTAATTGCTTATCACGTTCCTTCTCTAGGAAACCTCTATATCTAGAAATGAGGAATAAGCAATAATCTGTACCTGCCCCAAATAAAAGTACTGTCATAATGGAAAGGCTTTGAGAATCAAAGGTAGTCAAGCCAGCCCTTCCAATCCCACCAAGAATAGGGTTGATAACCCCATAGGCTATCCCAACTCCTACTAGTGGAATGATAGCTAAAATTGGTGAGCGGTAGATTAACAATAGTAGGATAAGAACGATTGAAACAGTACCAAGTAACAAGGACAAATCACCTTGACTGAATAAATTCTTGGCATCTACCCCAATAGCTGCAGGACCGGTAATTCGAAGCACTAGTTTGGTTTGATCTGAAATTTTACCTTTTGATGGATTTGTAGAAAAAATAGACGTCGTTTTATCCTTTAATTCCTTAATTCCTCCTGCTAAAGCATCTACTTCTTGATTTTTCTTAAAAATAACCGGAAGAACTATTGTGGTACCATCCTTAGAGAGCTGTCCTTTTAGTACAGGAAGCGGGAACCTATAGAGAGGAACAACAGTTTCCTGATATTTAACAGGATGTTGATCCAGCTCTTGGGAATATTTCTGAATTTGTACCAAATCCTGATTTGTCAATCCACTAGCCCTATACCAGGTTAATAGAGCAGGAGTTCCGGAGTTAGTTGAAAATTCTTTATCAGCTACTTTTTTTGCTTGTTGGGAAGGTGAAGTCGAAACTAAATTAGCAGCTAAATCATTTTTCTCTTTGCTTGCTTGAGGAAAAGAGATATTCACAATTGCTGCAATGACCAGCCAGCAGATTACAATGATCCATCTTCCTTTTTTTCCACTTACGATTTCACCAACTTTTTCTAACCAATTTTTCCTCACATTTTTCACTCCATTCGTTTTGTTTTTTTTAGCTCATCAGATTTATATCCATAAATTCTGAACGCATAAGTGCAACTAGGCAATCTCCCTGAGCTGAGGCTTGGCGCTAGCCAAGTTTTCTTTATATGAAAAAAGTACCTTATAAAACACTAAATTTGTGTAACTTATCAATTGATAAGTTCATTGCAAAAATGAATCTTTCCCTATTTTAGGAAAGATCAAATTTTCACCCCATGAAGAAAAATATTTACAATTAAGCTTGCCTTTTTTTCTATATCACGACTTCTATTTGGACTTCCGGCTGAAGTGGGGAGCAGGGTAGAGCGAATTAAGTTTAAAATTAAAAAAGCTAATTCGGTCGAAGTCGTTTGAAGCTCTGAAACGTCCTTCATTTCTCCATTGGCAATTCCATCATCAATTATTTTAATAACAGGCATTAAAAAGCTCTTCATCCACCACTTATGTGTTTCCTTTTGTTGGTCACTTTTTAGTTCATGAAAAATATCATGAAACATTTGCGACATATCCATTTCGTATCTATCCATCATGTAGACTGTCATTTTCAATAATCGTTCTGAAAGTGAACCAGCTTCCTCTAATATTTTGTTAAGTGCAGTTTCTGTTTGCTGTAAGGCATATTGAATGACTGCAACATAAAGTGTTTGTTTATTTTTAAAATGGTGGTACAAAGCTGGCTGGGTAATTCCACATAAGTCAGCAATTTGTCTAGTGGATACAGCCCGATAACCATACTCCATGAATAATCTTTGTGCTGTTTTTATCACTGTATGATATGTATCTTTTTGGGTAGTAGTTGAGCTGTTTTCTTTTCCAGACATTTTAATCACCTTATCAATTGATAAGTATAATATATAAAATTATTTTATAAATGTAAAGAGCAGTAGAGAGGAATCTACTACTCTTTACTTAATGTCTTTGACTGACTAAAGGAAGGAGTGACTATACTTTTTTGTATTCCTTCATTATTTCAGCTGCCTTACTTGAATTAATTTCCCCTGATGCAACTAGCTCGGATGCAATGATATCAATCAAACCTCCAGTTGCACCTACTACCATTGCTAACGACCGTGCTTGCAGAGCCATATGTCCTTTTTGAATACCGTCAGTTACAAGAGCCTTCATGGCACCAAAGTTTTGGGCTAGGCCAACCGTGACGATTAGCTGGCTAAGCTCACGAGCAGACTGTATCCCAGTAATTTTTTGAGTTAATTTAGCAATGGGATGAACCTTAATACTGCCTCCTACTGTTCCAACTGGCATTGGAAGGGTTAGCATTCCACAAAGATTTCCATCTTCATCTATCGTCCATTGTGTCATTGATCCATAGTGTCCATCACGTGCTGCATAAGCATGTGCAGCTGCTTCTACTGCTCGCCAATCATTTCCAGATGCAATAACGGCTGCATCGATTCCGTTCATTACCCCTTTGTTATGTGTGACTGCGCGATAAATATCAGAATGAGCAAATTGATAAGCAGAGATAAGTCTGTCACGTACCTCTTCGCCACTAAGTGTATCGGTTGCTAAAAGATTGGGAGGAAGAACGATGTGAGCAGTTGCTAAACATTCATCCACAAAATTGGATAGAATACGAAGATGTACCTCTCCACTGGTAAGTTCCGCTACTTTAGATGCAATGGCCTCCACCATAGTATTGACCATATTTGCTCCCATTGCTTCCTGTGTATCTACTATTAAATGGACAACAAGCATAGGGGGGAAAGAGGCTCCAGGCTCTTGGTTAAGTATCCGAACATTAATTTCAAGTGCGCCCCCACCTCGCTTTTTTAAGGATGGGTGGGCAGCATTTGCCTGCTCTACCAGCAAAGACTGATGTTTAAGAATGTTTGCTTTTGCTTGCTCGCAATCTGGTACATTGACAATCTGAATTTGTCCAATCATTCGTCGTTCTGTTGATTCTGAATAAAACCCGCCTGCCTCGCGAACTAACTTTGCTATTGAGCTGACTGCAGCAATAATAGATGGTTCCTCAACAGCCATCGGAATCACATAATCATGACCGTTTATCAGAAAGTTTAATCCAAGGCCAAGTGGAAGAGAATAGATGCCAATTGCATTTTCCACCATTTTATCTGCCTGTTCAAGTGTTAGTGCTCCTTGACTTGAAAGGGCTGCAACTTCTTCTTGAGTCAGATTGGCAAAATCCGCAAGCAAGGAAAGTCGTTCTTCCATTGTCTTTTTGTAGAATTGTGGAAATCGAGATGATTTTGTTTTCAAAGTCTTGCCCCCTAAACTGGATATACACCGTGCTTGCGGTCACTAAATGGCATATACTTCGTTTGATATGCTTCAAAACGGGTAATTAGTTCACTTCTAAGATTTTCAGGCGCAATAATCCCGTCGATAACCATTTCAGATGCAAGACGATAAATATCAATATCAGCCTCATATTCCTTTTGCTTTTCTAAAATAAATGCATTCCGTTCCTCTTCAGGTAATTCAGCAATTTTATTGGCATAAACAGCATTTACTGCAGCTTGGGGTCCCATTACCGCGATTTGTGCAGTTGGAAGTGCCAAACAACAATCCGGTTCAAAGGCTGGACCAGCCATTGCATATAGTCCTGCGCCATATGCCTTACGGACAATGACTGAAATTTTAGGTACTGTTGCTTCGCTAACTGCCGCAATCATTTTAGCTCCATGGCGAATAATACCGGCCTTTTCAACTTGTGAACCAATCATAAATCCTGGAACATCGGCAAGGAAAAGTAATGGTATGTCAAAAGCATCACAAAGTTGAATAAATTTGGCTGCTTTATCTGCAGAATCATGGAATAAAACACCACCCTTTACGATGGATTGATTTGCAATAATACCAACAGATTTTCCATTTATTCGAGCCAGCGCGGTAATGAGTTCTCGAGCAAATAATTGTTTGATTTCACAAAATGAACCTTCATCAATAATTCCTTCAATAAAAGAATACATATTAAAAGGCGCGTTTTGATTAGTAGGCACTAAAGTTGCCATTTTTTCAGAAGAAATCTTCGGATTAACAGATTTTAGGTCGGCTTGGAAATAAGTTAAGTATTTTCGAGCAAATTGAATTGCTTCTTCCTCCGATTTTACAAGGACGTCTCCACAGCCGGAAATGCTGCAGTGCATACGTGCCCCGCCCATTTGTTCTAGTGTTACTTTTTCACCAATTACTTTTTCAGCCATCCTCGGTGAACCTAGATACATGGAGGCATTGCCTTCAACCATGACAACAATGTCGCAAAATGCTGGTATATAAGCGCCGCCTGCAGCGGAAGGACCAAATAATAAGCAAATTTGTGGAATTTTCCCTGATAGTTTCACTTGATTGTAGAAAATTCGTCCTGCTCCACGTCTTCCCGGAAACATTTCAACCTGCTCCGTAATTCGTGCACCAGCAGAGTCAACAAGGTAAAGTAATGGAGCTTGAATTTTCTCTGCAATCTCCTGCATTCGAATTATTTTTTCAACTGTACGGGTCCCCCATGAACCAGCTTTAACAGTAGAATCATTCGCGATAACGCAAACAGTTTGGCCATTTATTTTCCCCATCGCCGTTACCACACCGTCCGCTGGTAAACCTTGTGCTTCGCAATTAGCAAAAAGGCCATCCTCTGCATCTATACCATTGTCAAATAATTTTTCTAGACGTTCACGAACAAATAGTTTTCCTTTTTGAGCATTGCTTTCATGATATTTATCAGAGCCACCATTGGTGATAAGCTTTATTTTTCCCTGTAAGGTTTTTTGATTGGACATATTGTACCTCCTTATTTCCCTTTGTAAATGGGAGGCCTTTTTTCTTGAAAGGCAAGTAATCCTTCAACTCGATCGCTTGTAGGAATAGTAGCTTTGTAACAAGCTGTTTCAATTTCCAGTGCTTCTTTTATTGATACTTGCATTCCTTCTGAAATGGCCATCTTTGCCTGGGTTACAGCAATTGGAGCATTGTGAGAAATTTCACGAGAAACCTTATAGGTCATTTCTTCTAACTCTTCTGCAGAGTAAATTTCTTGAAAAAGCCCAATACGATAAGCTTCCTTCGCCGTTATTCTTTTTGCGCGTAAAATCATATTTTTTGTGTTTCCTTCACCTATAAGTCTAGGTAAACGCTGGGTTCCACCAGCTCCAGGAATAATGCCAAGACCTGTTTCTGTTAAGCCAATCTGGGTTGAATGACTGGCTAATCGGATATCGCATGCCAAAGCAATTTCAAGCCCTCCGCCATAGGCGACACCATTTAAGGAAGCAACAACTGGCATTGGCATTCCAGCAATTTTCGACGTTAAGCACCCAATTTTTGCAACAGCAAAAGGAACTTCTGTTTCAGACATTGATAATCGTTCTTTCAGGTCTGCTCCGGCACAAAATACTTTTTTACCAGCACCGGTTAATATAATACAACGAACACTATCGAGTTTTTTAATTTGGTCTAGCGTATCTGTTAGTTCCATAACTAATTCAGTTGATAAGGCATTCGAAGCTTCAGGGCGATTCAAAGTTAATTTTACTATTGATTCATCTATCTTTTCACAAATGACAAGAGGGGATCCCATTTGTTTTACTCCTCCTTAAACGAGTGTTGCCAGCACATCTCCTTCATTGACAAAATCGCCTGTATTTACATTTACATTTTTAATTGTCCCTGATTCAGTTGCTTCAACTGGAATAATCATTTTCATAGATTCAATATTCACCACAACTTGACCTGCCGTTACATTTTCTCCGGGGGCAACTTCAATACTTTGTATAATGCCAGTAATCCCTGCCGTAATTTCTTTCATCACTAATAAATCTCCTTATTTAATTTTAACAACCTAGTTGGCGCGCAATAACAAGACGTTGAATTTCAGAAGTCCCTTCGCCAATTTCAAGAATTTTGGCATCACGTAAATATCTTTCAACTTCTGCTTCTTGCATATAGCCTGTTCCGCCAAGAATCTGTATAGCTTGATTAGCTGATCTGAAGGCTGTTTCTGATGCAAATAATTTTGCATAAGCACATTCTTGGATATATGGTTTTCCTTGATCCTTTAACCAGGCTGCCTTATACACCATATTTCTTGCAAGCTCTAGTTCCATTGCCATATCGGCTAACTTAAACTGCACAGCTTGGAAATCAGAGATAGGACGGCCAAATTGTTTTCTTGTTTTTGCATGTGCAAGTGCCTTGTCTAAAGCTGCTTGCGCTAATCCAACAGAAATAGCAGCTATTGATATTCTTCCTCCATTTAGGATGGTAAGGAATTGTTTCATCCCAAAATTAGGACGGCCAAGGAGATTTTCCTTTGGAATACGAACATTGTGTAACACAACTTGTCCAGTATCAGATGCACGTGCGCCCATTTTTTTGTAAGGACTTGTAACACTAACACCAGGTGTATTCGTTGGGACGATAAAGGAGGAGATTCTTTTCCGTCCATTAGCATGTTGTTCTGTAACAGCAGCAACAGTAATCACGGAGGCATAGTTGGAATTTGTAATCCAGCGTTTCACTCCATTAAGGACATATTCATCACCATCAAGAATGGCAGTTGTTTGTACACCACTAGCATCAGAGCCAGCATTTTCTTCTGTTAATCCAAATGAAGAAAGTTCTTTTCCTTGCGCTAATGGAACGAGATACTTTTGTTTTTGCTCTTCAGTCCCGTACATGGCGATAGGGGAGGCTCCAATTGAAACGGAAGCAACGTAACTTAGACCAACACTGACATCTGCTCTACCAATTTCTTCTGCAACAATAGAGTAGGTTAGTGTATCTTTTCCCATTCCACCGTATTCTTTAGCAAACGGAATACCTAGCCAGCCCTTTTTACCAATTTGCTCAAATATATCACGAGGGAATTTTGCTGTTTGATCCATTTCAATACTGCGTGGGGCAATTACTTCATTGGCAAAAGCTCTTGCTTCCAATTGAATTTGTTTTTGTTCTTCGGATAATTTGAAATTCATTTTTTTTCCTCTTTTCGTATTTGATTAATAGTTTATTAACATCTGCTAAATCAGACTAAATATCAAATTAACAATGATAATGATAATCATTTTTAATTACTGAATCAAGAAAAATAAAATTGGGGTCCTTAGAAAATAGTTTTAATGGAAAGGAGATGAATTTTGCCCGAGGTTTTCCAAAAACCTTAGGTAGTAAAAAATAGTCTTGATAAAACATGTTGACAATGTTAAAGGAATTGTTATTATAGGATATGTAATTGATAATACTTATCATTTAGAAGGGGTGTCACCATGAAAAAACATAGTTACATATATATTCTTAGTTTAATATTCATTCTTGCACTTTCAGGATGTGGTCAAGCAACAGATGGAAAAAAGACTGCAACTGCCTGGAATAAAATAAAAAGTAATGGCACTATAGTAGTGGCCACATCTGGTACACTTTATCCAACTTCATATCATGAAGATAAAACCAATAAATTGACTGGTTATGATGTGGAAGTGGCAAAAGAGGTTGGAAAACGCCTGCATTTAAAAGTGCAGTTTAAAGAAATGGGTTTTGACGGCATGCTTCCAAGTCTTCAAACAGGAAAAGTGGATATGGCAGCAAATGATATTGGAGTGACAAAAGAAAGGAAAAAATCCTTTGACTTTAGTGAGCCATATAAATATTCATTTGGGTCCATGCTTGTAAGGAAAAAAGACCAATCAGGCATTCATAGTTTCGACGATTTAAAAGGAAAAAAAGCAGCAGGTGCGGCAACATCTATTTATAGCCAGCTTGCTAAGCAATATGGAGCAAATATTGTTGCTTATGGTAATGTTTCAAATGATGTATATTTGCGTGATGTAGCAATTGGACGCACAGATGTTATCCTAAATGATTATTATCTCCAATCTATTGCAATTAAATTTATGCCGCATTTTAACTTAGAAATAAATCCAAATCTATTTTATATGCCAAGCTATTCAGCACTTGTTACCAAGAAGGGAAATAAGGAGCTAATTGCTAAAATTAATGGAGCACTTGATGAGATGAAGAAAGATGGTACTTTGTCCAAAATTTCTGAGGAATTTTTTGTAGGAAAAGATGTAACGAAAAAGCCAAATGTAAAATTTGTTGATGTTAATTTAAAGTAAGTCTTTAGTGGATTAAAAGGTGGTAGTACCATTGGACTGGAAACATTTTTTTAATGTGAAACTTGCTATTGAAAGCTTCCCTTTTGTTGTTCAAGGAATTGGTTACACCTTCCTAATATCAATTGTAAGCATGGGCTTCGGTTTGGTGATAGGTTTCTTCCTTTGCCTTGCAAGGCAATCCTCACACAAGGCCTTAAGATGGCCAGCAAGGCTATACATTTCGTTTATGCGTGGAATTCCAATGCTGGCCTTACTTTTTATCTTATATTTTGGGTTGCCTGTTGTAGGTATTGAGCTTTCAAGTATAACATCAGCCATTATAGGCTTTAGTATAAATAGTGCTGCCTATATAGCTGAAATACATCGAGCTTCAATGAAAAGTGTTTCCAAGGGTCAGTGGGATGCTGGCCATGCTTTAGGTTTATCGTATTGGCAAGTAATGTTTGGAGTTATTATTCCACAAGCAACAAGGATTGCGATTCCCCCACTACTAAATATCTTTTTGGATCTAGTAAAAGCGTCGTCATTAGCAGCTGTTATTACAGTTCCAGAGCTTTTATACAACGCACAAATAGTAGCAGGGAGAACCTATGATTCCATTACACTATATTTATTAGTGGCCCTTATTTATTGGGGAATTTGTATTATCATTTCTATTATTACAGAACAAATTGAAAAACGATTCTCTCGATATTAATTGAAAAAACAACCTATTTTTGTAACGGGTTCTGTTTTTGAGTACAAGTTTATAAAAAACATTAGAAAAGGGGCATCAAATCGTATCTGATTTGAATGTCCCTTTATTATTGATATATAGGCGTTTTTCTTAAAAATAACGAGTTTTTGGTAAGGTAAATCGGACATAAAAAAGTAACCGTACAGAAGTTTCTGTACCAACAAAAATTAATATACTTTTTTGCTTACAAGTTAAGCACCCAATCTGATAAATAGACGGAAATATTTCGCTTAATTAGGAATGATTAATAAAAAGAGCCTAAATAGACGGAGAGATTCCGGCTATTGACTTGAAAAATGCGAAAATGGGAAA
>JAUZPL010000060.1 GCA_030705955.1 Bacillota bacterium
ATATCAGTGAAAGTGGTGGCACAGTACCAATGAAATGTCTAATCCACATTGAGGGATAGCCACTAGACTAATAAAGATTTATTCAACCAAGTAAGGCAGTTCTTTACCGATTAATAAGGTTCTCGTGAGACTAAAAGAGGTTTAACTCCGAAAGGAGTCACCAACTTATTGAAAAGGAAGAAACTGAGACACAATGAGTATTATAGTATGCAAGATTGTTTCGATACACTGTATGCTCAAAGTGTCAGTGGTCATCACTTCTATGACTTAACAGAATTAATGTGTTCTGAAGATAATATACGACTTGCCTACCGAAATATTAAAAGAAATACTGGTAGTAAAACCGCAGAAACAGATAAATTAACTATTAGCGATATTCTGCATTTAACAGTGGAAGATGTAATAGTGAAAGTTCAATCTATGTTCAAATGGTATGAGCCACAAACAGTAAGGCGTGTCTACATTCCAAAAGGAAAAGGGAAAACTAGACCTCTGGGCATTCCAACGATTTGGGATAGAATCTTTCAACAATGCGTACTTCAAATTTTAGAGCCAATCTGTGAAGCAAAATTCCATAAACATAGCTATGGATTTAGGCCGAACCGCAGCACTCACCATGCCAAAGCTAGGCTTGAGTTTCTTATCAATCAAACTGGACTCCATCATTGTGTTGATGTAGATATTAAGGGTTTCTTTAATAATGTTAAACATAGTAAGCTTTTAAAACAAATGTGGTCACTAGGTATAAGGGATAAATCTCTCCTTTCCATTTTATCTAGGCTATTAAAAGCAGAGATTGAAGGAGAAGGTATTCCTACAAAAGGTACCCCGCAAGGAGGTATTCTATCACCGTTATTATCCAACATTGTATTAAACGAATTGGATTGGTGGGTTAGTGACCAATGGGAAACGTTTATAAGCAGATATACTTACTCCACGAATGGCAGTAAGTATCAGTTTCTGAAGAAAACAGCCTTGAAAGAGTGCTTCATCGTCCGTTATGCGGACGATCTTAAGGTAATGTGCCGAACCAGGTCACATGCAATAAAAATGAATTACGCATTGAAAGACTTCTTGAAGAATAGGCTTCATTTGGAAGCAAGTGAGGAAAAATCGAAGGTAATTAATCTAAAGAAAAACTCTTCTGAGTTTCTTGGTTTCTCAATAAAAGCCGTAAGGAAAGGAAAAACAAGATTTGGTTATGTAGCAAGGTCCGATATGTCGAAGAAGGCTAAAGCAAACGTCTTCCAAAAGATTAAGGAAGCTATAAAAGTAGTCAAGAAAAAGCCTTGCATTCAGACTGTTTGGAATTTCAATACCGTCATCATGGGAATCCAAAACTATTACTCTGTCGCCACTCAAATTACTATTAATCTGAATGAGTTAAACGCTCATCTACGCAAAACGTTATATAATCAGCTAAAGAACATTAGAACCGAGGCAAGTTTTCATGATATGACAAAGACCTTACAGAAAAGATACAAGGGTTATAAGGCTAAACTATTTAAGATACAACAAATGGTCTTTGTGCCTATCCATGCCCAACGGTGGAAAACAACTCTCTGTTTTTCACAAACGACTTGTAACTTTACTGCCGAAGGTAGAGCAAAGATACACAATAGCATAAAAGCTATTGATAAAACTATGCTTTCTTACATCATGAGAAACTACATTCCAAACAGATCTATTGAATACAATGACAACAGGATCAGTAAGTTTATTGCTCAATATGGTAAATGTGCTATACAAGGTGTGGAGTTAGGGATTAATGAATGGCATTGTCATCACAAAAACCCATATTCCCTCACGAATGATGATAGTTATTCAAACTTGATTATTGTTCATAAAGCAATTCATCAGTTAATTCATCTAAAAGACAAAGATAAAATAGAAACTCTTTTACAATCTTTAAAGCTAACTAATAAGCAGAAAGAAAAAGTGAATAAACTACGATTAAAATGTCAAAATGAAATAATCTAACTTTGGAAAACAGCACTCGTCTGCTTAATACATAGAAAGAATAAATTGGATTAGTTGGAACGCCGTATGCGGTGAAAGTCGCATGTACGGTGTGAACAGGGGGAAAAGGGAGCGATAACTTCAAACCCTTACCTATCTGTATTAAGTACAATTTTTCACAAAGTTAGAATGAATAATGAATTCATAAAAACACAAATTAACAAACTAAGAGCAAATGATTCGCACATGAGGTGGGTATAATGTATCGGGGCGGAAAATATGCCATTCAAAAAGATATGGACGAAACGGAATTGTTAAAAATGGTACTTGAACTTCCAGAAAAAGATAAAATGGTAATGTGGTTAGAGGGGTATATTGACTTTGTTATTGAAGGAGCATTAGGGGGTAAGCTTGCAGATTACTTCGGAGCCTCACGCTCGTTTGTTTTTGCCGTTGGATTTACTATTATTGGCTTATTAATACTGGCAGGGTTTTCATATTGGAAATTTATAAAAAGATTTGATATGACATTAAAAGAGGTCTTTAATGCTCTATATAAGTATGAAAATGGAAAGGCATCCAAGTGGTTCATTTGGATGCCTTTCGTCTACCATCTGAGACGATCATTGTAAGATGTTAGTTGAGAGTAATTATTTTGCAGTTGCTTTATTCCCCATTGCAATAGAAATTCTAGTCCAACTGTTGATTTGATTGATTATTAGAACAAGATCAACATATTGTCTCTCGTCATAATGTTCACGCACTCTTTGATAAAGCTCATCTGGAACACGTTTTGTAGGGATTAAAGTCACATGCTCTGTCAACTCAAGAGCTACTTTTTCTGCTTCTGTATAGAATTCACACTCTTTCCATGCGCTGACACAGTATAGTCGCTGTTCTGTTTCACCCATCTTTCGAGCATCTGCTGTATGCATATTCAAACAATATGCACATCCATTAATTTGAGCGACACGAATTTTAATAAGTTCACGAAGATTTCGATCGATCGTTGTTTTTTTTGTGTATTTCTCCATTTCCATCATAATTTTCATACCTTCAGGTGCAATTTCATAGTAGGAAACTCTTTGACTCATATAGCAGAACTCCTTTATTTTAAGATAGATTATTAAACGCTTATAAGAACATTTTTTCTTGCATTTTTGACATTAATGAACTATAGCCTACTTTCTATTTACATCACTAATTTGATTGGGGAAAACAGCCCGATTGTCGCAGAAGAGCGTCCAAGCCTTCTGTTAAAGGTGGGTTCTTGGCTGCCCGTTTTTCCGCAGGCGGTACCCTGTTTCCTCTTGTCATTTTAGTTTGTTACATTTGGTTATCTAAAGTTCTTGACTAATAGATAAAGTGAAACGAGCAAGAAGGTATTTTACTATGCTTGCTCCTCATACATGCATCAATTGGGCATCCATCTGATGAATCCCCGTTCTATTTAACCAATGACGGAGCATGTAGTAGAAAATCGTTATTAACACAACGATACATGCACACGTAAAGTACATGATGCGAAATCCCCCTCGTCCTGCAATAACACCAAGTACCAATGAGCCAATTCCAGTTCCGGCAAAATGTTCACTTCGTATTTGAAAGATATTGAACAATCATTGGCTTTGTTAGATTTCCATAGTGGATAAGACTAGGGAAATGGAAAATATATATTTAAAAATTATGAATACAAAAAAAATGGAAGGCTATCGAATGTTTTCGACAGCCTGATTGGCATTCTTTGCACCAATCAAATATTATGGGGGTCTTTCAAACCGATTTTATCGGTTAAGATTATTATACTTATTTCTGCACCCTTTAATAGTGACAGTTTTCAATAATTTTACGGGGTCGGTTTTGGACGTTTAATTACCTAACAATGCATTCTTAAGAGCATGTACTCCTTCTACAATTTCACCTTCAGGCATTCCGCCAAAACCCAGCAAGATCATATTATTAGAGTATTTGTCTGGTCTTGACCAAAATATTGATACCGGTGAAACCAGGACACTATTCTTTTTAGCTCTCTCAATTAGTTCTTTTTCATTTAATCCATTATTGAATTCCATTAAGATATGTAAACCTGCATTTTCACCATGAATAATGACCTTATCTCCCATATGTTCAAGAATTGTACGAATTAATAAATCATGTTTTCTTATGGCAGTAAGATGAATTTTCCGCAAATGTCTATCCCAGTATCCTTGATGCATGAACTGTTGAAGGATTTTTTGCTGAATGAATGAAACAGATACTCGGTACTTGTTAAAAAGCCTATCATATCTTTCCAGCAATGACTGTGGTAATACCATGTAATTAATACGCAAACTAGGTGACAAAGATTTCGAGAAGGTTCCTATATAGATAACACATCCAATGGAATCAATACTTTGTAACGATGGAATAGGTTTTGAGTCATATCGGAATTCACTATCATAATCATCTTCAATTATAATTCCCTGTTTTCTTTTGGCCCAATCCAAAAGTTTCAATCGTTTCTTTATTGGCATTACTGCACCTGTTGGAAACTGATGTGAAGGAGTTACAAACACAATTTTCGCAGAACTATTGTTTAGCTCTTCAAGGTTTATTCCATCTTCCTCCAAGCTAATTGGAGCAACATTATACCCGTTGTTAGAAAATATATCCCTTGCACCAATGTAACCAGGATCTTCAAAAGCTATTTGATCAAGATCTTTTCTAAAAAGCTGACATAATAAGCTTAAAGTATATTCCAAACCCGAGGAGATGATAATTTGTTCAGGGTTGCAAGAAACTCCCCTCGATTTGTTTAAATACTTCATAAGCTCTATCTGTAGACCTCGTTCACCACTTTTTGAGTTATATGACGTAAAGTTTTCATCACTTATAGATGATAGACACTTATTCGAGAGCTTCTTCCATATATGTAATGGAAAATCATGGGCGCTTATGCTTCTATCCCGGAAGTTATATTTATAATACTTATCAGAATTTACCCTATGCACTATTTCCTCTGGTTCCTTGATATTTACAAGCCTATCGCTGGCCGATTTTAAAAATTCCATGCTATCTAATTTTAAAGATATAAATCCGCTGCCTGGTTTGCTTTCAATATATCCTTCTGCACTAAGCTGTTGATATGCACTTTCAACTGTATTCCTACTGACATTTAATGTTACTGAAAGCGTCCGTATTGACGGAAGTTTACCTCCCCCTTGGATTTGTCCTGTAATTATTTGTTCCTTAACCTGCTCGTAGATTTGCATATAAATTGGAACATTCGTTTCATTATTAATAACAATCATCTAAAAAGGCTCCTTTCAAACTGTACCCTACAAAAAATCAAAAATTATCACTTTTAATAAGTACAATTATATTTTACAATTTGATTAATAAAGAATCTACCAACTTTAAACGAAGGTCTTAGCGTCAACTTCACAAACATTTGACAAAGCCATCTTTGTGTAAAGGATAGACTTTGAATATTTCTAAGATTTGATGGGCGTATATATAAATTGTGCAAAATGTATTTAAACTAAAGCTTGCAGGAATAAAAGGATTGGTTACCTTTTGGATAGTAGCGTTGCAGACGGCAGAAATTACCTTAAAAATAAGATTAGTGAAGATGCCGATGTTATAAAAAAGGCTTGTTGAAATCAAAGTACAAATTAATGAATTTTAATCGGGAATTTGGGAATTTTATTAATGGTACTAGAGTTCTGGCATAAGATCGAGGTAAAGCTAAGACCAAATAAGTTAATAGTCAAAAGTTCTTTATTGTTATAGAAATTTCATTGAATTTGAGATATATTATATAAAGATATATCAATTCGAGATTTTGGAATGGAGGATTCATTAATGACAATTGTGCAAAAAAAAGATTTTTACACTGCACTTAAAGAAAGACGTTCAATTTACGGAATTAATAAAGATGTACAAGTATCGGATGAAAGAATTAAAGAAATTGTAGAATTTGCTGTAAAATATACTCCATCTGCCTTTAACAATCAGACTGCACGTCTTGTTGTATTAACAGGGGAAGCCCATAATAAATTATGGGACATTACAACTGAAACATTAAGAAAAGTGGTTGGGGACGGAGACTTTTCATCAACTCAACAAAAAATGGATTCCTTTAAAGCAGGATATGGAACCATATTATTCTTTGAAGATGAAGCTGTTATTAAATCATTTCAAGAACAATTTGCTCTTTATGCCGATAACTTCCCAATTTGGTCAAATCAAGCATCAGGTATGCACCAATTAGTTGTATGGACAGCATTGGATGCAGAAGGACTAGGAGCAACATTACAACACTATAATCCGCTAATTGATGATGAAGTGAAAAAAGAATGGAATATCCCTGATAATTGGAAACTGATTGCGCAAATGCCATTTGGTAATCCAACATCTCCAGCAGGTGAAAAAGGATTCCAATCACTTGAAGATCGTGTGAAATTTTACAATTAATCTAACGCTTATAATGATCTACTAAACCAGTATCGAATATCGGAACTGGTTTTTTTATCATAGGTTTCCAAGTTAGACAAATGTTAAATTTATCTAAAACAGTTAAATACATAGATTTCTTCAAGAAACAATTGAATACATTCCGTATTGAGCTAAGCCTGAAAGCCTTGCTATTTTTGCTATTAAGAAAGGAAAAGATTGCATAGGGGGTTAACTGGATTGGTAAGATTTTAGCTGAGAAAGATTTAAGAAAGACTGTTTACGAGGATCTTATTTAATTTCTACTGATTTAAGAAATACAGATCTAAGATGTGTTGATTTTATTGGACCTGATTTACGTATTGCAAATATAAGTGAGGCAAATCTTTCTACAAGTATGTTTTTAACCCAAATACAAATTATTTCAGCTAATGGTAATGATAAAACTATATTACCTTCACATATACAACCACCTCCTCAATGGATTAACTGACTTTAGTTCTTGTTTGTGTATTGAAGTAGACTTTTTTAATACTTTGGTTTATGACTCAATTTTCATATCTCTTTAAATTAATCAGGAATCGCTTATTCAATTATGAACTGCACCCCAATTGTGAACTGCACCCCAAATGTTAGACACAAACCTAACATTTTTGAGGTGCCTTTTTTATGGCAAGAATAATACTTGAACAAAAATTAGAAGCCACTTTTCGTTATGAAAATGGTGGAGAAAGCCTTAATTCTATTGCTAAATCTCTCAATTAAACTAATAATGAAATCATTAATAAAGTATCGACTTCATGGACTAGAAGCTTTTAAAAAGATCTATACCAAGTTACACTTTTGAAGATAAATTAAACATACTTAAATTTATAAACGAGAACGGGTTGTCTTCTTTACTTAAAAATATTGTCGCTGGGCATACAATAATCTATTAAAAATAAGTCCGTTAGTGGAACTAGAAAAAAAACCGCGCAACGATCCTAACTTTAACTCTTGCACCTATTGTTATTCAACAATTTGGCCTTAAACATAAAGAAAGAGCACAATTCATGCTGCAGAATTTCGCCCGTTAATGCAATAAGGAAAGCCGCCTCGAGAAACCCAATTACTTAAATCACTCATACAATAATGACAAAAAAGGTAAGTGATACTATGGTGAAATGGATTGGAGTTTCAACAACTAAACATCAGTTAATGCTTTACGGTGGTAACAGCTTGATAAAAACATATCCAATAGCTACAGGAAAGATCCTAACCCAAACACCTTTTGGTACTTATACAATTATTAATAAACAGCCTAATCCTGGAGGTCAATTTGGAGTTATGTGGATGGGACTATCAAGACCACACTACGGAATTCACGGTACAAATAATCCTTCCTCAATTGGGAAAAGCGTGTCCCACGGCTGTATTCGAATGTACAATCATGACGTTCTAGAACTGTCTTTATTGGTTCCAATCGGGACTAGGGTTGTAATTCATAAATGATATCGGAAAGTTCCTCAATTTAAATGAAAATTAATTAATTAAACAAACAATCAATATGTTAAATCATAAAAATACTAAAAAAGCCGCCAAATTGAAATGACCATACTCTCAAATTCTTGTAGATATAATAGCTTAGATTTTAATAGACCAAAAAGGTTCCAATTACTGCATTATCTAAACAGTTACCTTTACGAGACATACTTTGGGTAATACCACGTTGTTTTAAAGCATAAGAGTATTGTTTCATTTGATAATGCCAACCTTGATCAGAATGTAATACTGGGGCATCTCCTTCGGATAAGCAGGTGACAGCTTTGTTCAACATTCTGGATCAAGTTCATACGTAGGACGACTTTGAATATTATAGGCAATAATCTCACCATTATATAAATCTAGTAAAGGATAAAGAATAACTTCTTACCAAATAAATGAAATTCCGTTACGTCCGTTACCCACTTTTCATTTGGTTTTGCCGTAACAAAATCACGTTTAAGAATGTTTGATGCAATTTTGCCTACATTTCCTTTATAAGAACGGTATTTTTTCATTCGAACAAGAGATTTCAAACCCAATTTCTTCATAAGTCGTTGAACGGTTTTATGATTGATCAAGAAGCCTTGATTACGTAATTCTAAAGTTATACGACGATAACCATATCTTCCTTTATGGTTGTGGTAGATAGTAGAAATCATCGATTTCATTTCTGTATGTTTTTCAGGTCGCTCAAAGCGACTTATCCAGTAATAATAAGTGCTAGGCTTGATTCTGGCTAGCTTTATTAACTCTTTTACACTAAATTGATTCTATAGTTCATAGACATATTTCCTTTTCTTGTACTAAGGCATTCAACTTTTTTAAATACTCATTCTCCATACGTAAACGTTCATTCTATGCTTGTAATGCCCCTAAACAATTAGAGGTTTGGGTCAACCCAAGCTTCACATTTATATTTACTGCTATCATCGTGTTTATAGCAATTATTCCATTTTCATTAGGCAAGCAAGATATGAAAAATATAGTTCCCTCTCACTAAAGCAAACAAAACATTCCATATCTAAAAAGCGGAGGACTGCAGCTTTGTAAAATAGGTATCTTTCACCAAGAAAATTTTAATTGAGTTATTTGGCGGAAAACTCAACCGTTCTTTTGTAAAATGGGATGCCGGTCTGGAACTTAATGATGTAGTAATAAAGGCATTGAAAATAGATCAGAAAGACAGATAACCTTATGTTCCAAATCCAGTAGTTGGTACTTTAAGTTCTAAATAATTGTGTTTAAGCAATAGTTTTTTGAAAGTAAAAACTCTGATTTTCTTATATGGAAAGTCGGGGTTTTTTATGTTTGAAGCAAGTTAACATATACTGAGTCAATATTTCTTCTGTATAGGTACCTGGATATGTCGGCCGCCTGGACTATTTGTAGTTGGAGGAATTGCTCCAATGCTTGACTCAACTATGGTGAACATCGACATCGACCAACTAACTAAGGATTTCAACACGACATTGGATACCATCCAATGGTCCATTACAGGTTATGTTTTAACCTTTGTGATTGCAGTTCCAGTATCTGGATGGCTTATTAACAAATTTGACGGAAAGAAAATCTTCGGCGGTAAGCACATTTATAAGCTCGCTATAAACCCGCGTCCCAGCAGGCTTTGCCTGAATACTTTTTGTATTTTTGTAGGCAAAAAAGCTATTGACAACATCATCCTACAAGTGTAATCTGTAAATGCGGATTACACTTGTAGGATGGAGGAAGAAAGATGAAGAAAATAGATTGCAAAATATCTGATGCAGAGTGGATAGTAATGAAGGTGTTATGGGAAGAAGCTCCATTAACTGCTTCGAAGATAATAGAGGCATTAAGTTCTAACAAGGAATGGAGTCCGAAAACAATTCATTCATTAATAAGCAGACTGGTAAAAAAGGGAGCTTTAGGTGTGAATAAGGAGATGCCTCAGTATGAGTTTTATCCTTTAGTAGATAAAAGAGACTGTGTACTGGAAGAAACAAGGTCGTTTATTCAAAAGGTATACGATGGTTCTCTCCACCTTATGCTCGCCAATTTTATAAAGGATGAGAGGATTTCTGAAAAGGAAATAGAAGAACTTCAAAGATTGCTTAATAAAAAAGTTAATGAGTAAAAGGCAGGTGTTGAAGCATGGTGTTATCTGCAGTATTTAAAGAAGTCTTATTACTGTCACTTATGGGCAGTATATTAGCATTAGGGATACTTCTCATTAAGGCAATTTTTGGACAGAAGCTTAGCGCAAGGCTTCATTATTATATTTGGTTTATGCTTGTACTTAGGCTAATTCTGCCAATAGGCATTCAAAGTCATATAAGCTTGCTGAATTTTATTCCAAATGAGCAGAAGAAAACTGATATTAATTTTATTGCAGAGCAATATGTTCCTAACATAATATCAAACAGTGATATTAAAACCGGAAATACAGCGTCTAAAGAAGATAGTAAGGCATTGGCTGAACCTAGTATTAAAGGGACTATTTTTAATTATGATACTGCGGTGGTGCTGTGGATAATAGGTGTTTCATCAGCTTTATTGTTTATTCTATGCGTAAATATCTTGATGATGGCTAAATTAAAAAAATGCTCAAGGTGTGAAAGAGAAGACTTAATCGATATTCTTGAAGCAGAAAAATCAAGACTAAAGGTAAATTCAAAGGTGAAAATTATTTATAATAATTTCTCGAAATCGCCAGCAGTTTACGGGGTTATACGACCTAAAATTTTAATTCCAGAGGAGCTTATGGACAAATTAACCCCGGAAGAGCTTAGGTTTATACTAAGCCATGAATTAACTCATATTAGGAACAAGGATTTAGCGGTAAACACCTTGCTTATGTTTGTTAAAGCAATATATTGGTTCAATCCCTTAATATGGTATTCACTTAATCAGATAAAACAAGACTGTGAGCTGGCTTGTGATGCGGCTGTCCTCAACACCTTAAAGACAGAAGAAGTCAAAAAATACGGTCAGACTATGATAAATATGCTTAGATTGTTCTCAGAAAAAAAGGGCATTACTGGGGCTTTAGGATTTGCAAGTAAATACAATAAAAAGAGAATTATTATGATTACACGATTCAAAAAAAGTTCGGCAATATGTGCAGTTTTAGCTGTATTTCTTACAATTATGGTAGGCTGCTCAAGCACCATTAAATCAGTCAGTACAGGGGTTATCCCAAATAACAACAGTGGTACAAATAGTTCTAATATTAATTCTACTCCGTTAGTGGATAAAACATCACAAGATCATGCAACAAAAAGCAATGCAACACAAGATGATACAAGCCAAGCGTCAAAATCGAATAACAATTCTATTGCTTCATCATCTCATGAGAGCATTCAGAGAAAGCTTCTTGCAAGTATCATGCAATTGGCAAAGCAGGGTAAAATCATAAATTCTGAGTTTCCTGTTAAAACCACAGTTTTAGATGAAGCAGAGAAAAAGCTTGGAAATCCGAATAAGGTCGATTGGGTACCTAGTGCTAAAGGAAATTATGCTGTATTTTCGAAATACAATGTGGTATTTGGCTTCAACAAAGGGGATCAGATCTTCGAGGCGAGATCCTTTGATAAGGAATTAAATGATTTATCACTTTCTAAGGTAAAGAAAACATATGGAAATCCGGCATATAATGTAAAAAATAATGGTGAGGAAATTATAGGGTATGTTGTAAGTTCGGAATATAAGATTTTGTTAGTATTTCCTCAGCCTTCAAATAACAGTCAGGACCCGGTAATGGACCATTACTCAGTACTATACCCTAGGGGTACCGTTAATACTATGGCGGGCGATCCGGGAAGACAGTGGTGATGTAAGATTTTAAGTGAAGATCTCGGTTGATTTGGCAAAAAATAATTCCAGGGCAGAAGGGTTGGTTCATCATAATTGGAACCGTTTTAGTAATTGACTACTATTATGAAGGGCCAACGGTCAGTAGAAATTTCTAAAACGCCAAACATGAATTTCTATTTTTTCACAATATACACTTTGAGTAGCAGCGACAACATTGGTTAAAAATAAATGCAGGGAATTCTGTGAATGAGTCTCATTTACGGTTAAGGCAACTTAACACCAGGAGGATATCTTATGAATCTGGTCAAACCAATGACTATTAGCGTTATTTTATTGTTGATGTTGAGTGCATGTTCAAGTATTTTGAATCGTTCCGGTCCTGCTCCCAAAACAGATCAAAGTAGCCGAAGGCAGATCTCATCCAAATTTGAGAATACAACTAGCGGTGCTAATACCGGTTTAAATAGTAAAACAGATTCAAAGAGCATTCTGATCAACTTAATGTCCCTTGCGAAATCAGGAAAAGTCGATAATTCCCCTTTTACTGCTGGGAAGTCAACCATAACAGAGGTCCAACAAAATTGGGGAAAACCAAATAACCAGGTTGTTACAGGTAAAGGGACTTATGCCACCTACAATTCAAAACAAGCCGCTTTTGGGTTTAACCAAAACGAGTTGATTTTTGATATGCGATCTTACAGTAAACAAGTTCAAAGTTTGACACTTTCTGATGTAAAAGGCGTGCTTGGTGATCCGAAATCCACCACGAAGCCGACAACGAAACAAGTGAATGAAATTTATCAAGTGAATAACACCTTCCAGCTTGAATTCATTATTAATACAGATTCTAGTAAAGTGGATCATATTTCTGTATTCGATCCCAATGCTGTGTCATCACAGCCATCTGGCACTTTACTTCAAATCCCTATTCGAGGCGTCATTGAGGGTTTTTATGGAACACCTTGGAGTAACACACAGCGTCTCAATATGTTTAATTTTATGGAGAAAGAAAAATTAAACACGTATGTGTACGCACCAAAAGACGATCCCTATCAACGCTTGAATTGGCGCTCGTTATATCCGTCTGCTAAATTGTCGCAAATGCAAACATTAGTGATAGGCGCTAAAAAAGAACACGTTAATTTTATTTATTCAATATCACCGGGTATGACCAGAACTTCAACAAACGCGGTTAACAAGTCTATCACGTATTGTTCTCAGTCTGATCGAAAAGCATTAGAAGCAAAGTTAGATCAACTGCGGTCAATCGGTGTTCATACATTTATGCTATCATTTGACGATATTCTAACGAGTCTAAAATCAGATGATCGAAAAGCTTATGGTTCAGACTATCCGAAAGCGCAAATGCAAGTAGCGAATCAAATTTTAACAGTTGAAAAAGCAAAAGATTCAAGTTTCCAGTTATGGTTTGCCCCTACTTCTTATTATGGATTGACTGATGATCCATATTGGAGGACGCTTCGATCTATTTTGAATCGCAACATCAAGGTCATATGGACAGGTAATTGGGTGTTAAACCAAAGCATTACAAGCACTCAAGCTCAAACGATTACAAAGCTGTTAGGGCGCAAACCGATTTTATGGGACAATTATCCTGTCAACGATTATACGTATGTTCAAAAACACAAGCCTCAATTGTTGATGGGGCCACTAGAAGGAAGAAGTGCCTCACTCACAAATAATATAGCTGGTTATATGAGTAATCCGATGATACAGCCTAGTGCTTCAAAACTTGCGCTCGAGACAATCTCTGACTATTTACAAAATCCTAATGGTTATCACTCAAGAACTTCATGGGAGAACGCCGTTAAGTATATGCCAGGAATCACGGATCCATCCCTATTTAAGATATTTGTTGAGTTTAATACGTCGAGTATCTTGAATACTACTGGCTATTCGCCAATAAAATCAATGGTTGCGGCCTATCAAAATGCGTCGGCAAATTCACAAAAACAAGCAGCGGAAAAAGCATTAGAAAAAGAATTCAGTATACTTGTGAAACTACCCAGCGCGTTGCCACCTACAATTTCCGATAAAGAGTTACTTCATGAAATTCAGCCGTGGTTAACCAAGCTAGGTGATGAGGGACAAGGGGGACTGGATGCGATCGTGTACCTGAATAAGCCGAATCAAACTAATAAACAGCGGCTTGCTGACCAAATTAAACGGATTAATGGCACAACTTATAAAATTGGAGATGACATCGTTTCATTCATACAGTGGGCGGAAAATCAAAAGTAGTCCACAGTTAATTCAGTATTCTTTTCAAATAAACCTATAAGATTTACTCTTAAACTGAACAAGTAATTAAAAATAAAAATGAAAGCAGCTAGAATGATAATCTGGCTGTTTTTTCATGTTCGAAAAACGACCTATTATTTGCTAAATTTGCAGATAATTACACAAGACCGTTTTATATTTACCGATGAAAAAAATTAAAGGAGTATAGCCCATGCCGAAAATATTCTGGTATTTTACATTGATTATCATTGGTACAATCATGATAATCTTCACAGGTTTCAAAAAGAAAAAACCCGATATGTTTTCATTTTTTGTTTTCGTTACAGGGCTTTCATGGGGGTTAGAATTATTAATACTTTTGGTACTAAATGCTTATGAGTATAAACCTGGAATTTTGAGTGATCCCGTTGCGGAAAATATTTTGGGTCATTTGATAGCTAATACAGCGTTATGGAGTTCAACCGCAATTTTAGTCATGTATTTTCAGCTTTCGGCACCATGGCTTTGCTTTATATCAGTTTCATTTATGTTTATTGAAGAACTTTTTCTTAAAGTTGATGCCTATGATCACAATTGGTGGAAAACATACATGACCGGTATTGGTGTTTTCCTGTTCATGTGGGCTATGAAAAAATGGTACTCAAAATTTTATGGAAATGGGTATAAATTGATGCGGATAATTACTATTTGGATAATAGAATGGTTGATGATAACAGCAACCACATCAACACTTATCCTTTTTGGAAAACTTTTTTTTATGTCAACTGGAGCGAAAACATCTATCGGACGAGTGTAGCATTTAGTGGGTTATTTTACAATGTGCTTATGGCATCCTTTTTCACATTTTTTGCTAGTGTTCTTAAAAAACCTTATTGGTGTGTAGCACCATTTTTACTAATTGTATTAGGAGACATACTTCTTAATTACTTTCACATTTTGAAACTTTACTACGGCTGGAATTTAGTATACCTAGCTTCTTCATGCACTTACTATTGGAATGTTTATTATATGTGAAAAGTATACATTGAAGCAGACTGTTTCCTAAACTAAGCAACATCCTTATTAGGGGGGAATTTATAATTCTAAGGAGAATTTCGATAAAGTAATTGACTTATTGTTAATAGCTGTTTTAATGGATCCTACATTACAAAACTTAAATAATTTAGGCGTATGTTATTATAATCAATCGAAATGGAGTCAAGCGGCTGAATGTTTCAAAAAGGCTTATGAGAAAAAAAGGATGATACAGAACTTCAACCTTTGTTGGGATATGGGATCTGCCTTGCTAAATTGGATCAAAGTGAAGAAGCTCTTAAAGTAGCGAATAAACTCATTTCACAAAATCAAAAGATTGAAAGCACTTTTGATCGACTAGAAGATGAGATAGCTTATATATATTTTCTAACAGACCATTTTGTTGATTTTGTTGCTATTTATTCCAAATTAAATTTAAATAATTATTCAGTTGAATGGTTACCGCCGTATTTTTATTCTTTATATAAATCCGTAGGGTTAAAAATGATGGAAAAAGCTTCGGAAAATTTGATACGACATAAAGAAAATGAAATGCAAGAAGCATTAGAGGAAGATGATGCTGAATGGGAGCCTGGAAGAAGATTAGAATATATTAATGAGGTAAAAAGCGATATTGACTTTATAAAAACTACTGTGAGAGAAATTTCTTTAGGTAAAAACTCAAGCTGAATTTTGAGCCTAATATTGAAACGGTATGTTATTTATTCGGATGTAAAAGGCATAAGAATCTTAATTACATCAGAATTTAATCACCAACCATTTATAAAGATTTACGAGCGTTCTATATTTATGAAGAAACGTTTTATTGTTTACAAACACAATATACAGAAAGATGGTAAATTAACTCAACTTAAAACAGCTTATTAAACTAAAGGGTGTTTATGTTCAATAACGGGATGGCTGTGGCGATCCCGTTTCTTATTGTACTAACGGATTAGTTTAGTTGAACAAGAAATTATGATAAATTCATTCCTTTTTTATGTTGCTTTTACTTTGCTGTGTATCAAATTAAAAAAGCTAGAAATAGCTTCTAACGTGTAATCCGACTAACTTTTTTATTGATTTTTGCGATAAAAGAGATAATTATTGCACTAAATTTACTGGTGAGTAAAGCACTACCCATACCCATCCGAATTATTGATAAAAGTTTCTTTTTATAATCAGGAAGCATTAACATCTCTCCATATATTATTTTTATTTAGCTTTCGCTTAAATCAAAGAGATTATGTAATTTTAACAATGCTTCTTTAAATTAATGAGGCTTAACTTAAATTAGTTCTCTTCAATGTTTGTGAACAGTTTTCTTAAATTAACGTAGTGCTTTGCTTCAACAACGAAGCAAAGCATTTTTTCTTACTCAAGACATAATAATTTTCCTTTTATCTAATTTCTGACCTCTTAAGGAATGGTAAAATAAGGAATGACACGTAATTATTTTATTTAAATTGTTAGGTATCAATCTTATCAGGAGGGAGTATATGTTAGGGCATTTAGGATTTTCATATGTAGGTCTGATATATTTATTGATGTTATGGATTCCAAATAGCATCTGGAGCAAGAACAAGCCAGTAGATTATAACATCACCCATGAAAACAAAATATTATTATTGTTGGAACGTGTAGGGCAAGTATGCTGTACTTCTAGCATACTGATTTTTAACGATTTTAACATTTCTCCGTTTTCAGCATGGAGTTTGTGGTTAATAGCATCATTTTTGTTGATGATTCTTTATGAGATATGGTGGATTAGATACTTTAATAATGAATATACTGAGGAAAATTTTTATCGCAGTTTTTGTGGAGTTCCTTGTCCGGGTGCGAGTTTGCCTGTTACCGCATTTCTGCTATTGGGTATTTACGGAAAGGTTATTTGGCTGATCGTGTCTGCTTTTATACTTGGTATTGGACACATAGGAATACACATTCAGCACTTAAAAGCTATAAAACCAATAAAACCAATTTTATGATTAAATCAGAACTGTTTCGGTGCCATTCCTTAAATAAGGGATGCCTTCTTCTTTATTAAACAAACGGATCAGTTTAGTATAATAAGAAAATCCATGAGATGAAAGGTAAAGGAGTAAAAAAGTGATTATAAGGAAAATGATTGAAGAAGACATACCTCAACTTGAACAATTATATAGTCAGTTTTGGGGTGAAGAATCTTGTATTGAATCCATGAAGAAACAGTTTAATAAACTACACAAAAAAGATAGCCACATATTTCTCAGTGCCATTGAAAATACTAAATTAATCGGTTCTGTTATGGGAGTAATATGTGAGGAACTATATGGGGATTGCAAGCCTTTTTTAGTCCTTGAAAACATGATAGTAGATAAAAGCTTTAGAAACAAAGGAATAGGGAAAGCTTTAATATCCGAACTTGAAAAAGTTGCGACCAAAAGGGGTTGCTCTCAAGTAATATTGGTAACTGAAAGAAATAGAGTTGAAGCTGTAAAGTTCTATGAGTCAGCAGGATATAGTTCCCAAACTCATTTAGGTTTTAAAAAGAAGCTGAATTAAAAGGGCTCTTATGTTGCAGAACAAGCTGTCAACAAAGGTAGACTTTCTTATTCAGCTAACGAGTGCAAGAGTTGAAGATCTAGGTACCAATTACCAATTTTGGCGGTGCCTAGAGGTGGGACACTGAAGGTAGAATTATTTGGTTTAGAAAAAATAATCGGTGTAAGCATTTCAGATACTGGAATAGGGATGACGAAAGAACAAATTAAACGTTTAGGGGAACCGTATTTCTCTTCCAAAGAAAAAGGACAGGGCTTGGAATGATAGTAGTTTATAGCATTGTAATGGCAATGCATGGAAAAATCAAGGTAGAAAGTGAGATTGGAAAAGGATCTACATTTGCACTTTTATTTCCTGAAGCAACAATTGCTCAGTCGGATGAATTAGATTCATCAGATATTGTTAATATTAAAGCTCTTCTCATATGATATGAGAAGGGCTTAATGTCCTGATTTAATTAAATGTATTTCTTAATCACTTCCCTTTATCCAACGATAAAATTTCACATGTAGAATTAGAAAAATGTAATAAATAAAGATATACAAAATAAAGGAAAATAATAAATTCCAATGGATATGCCAAATTATGCCGACCTTTAAGGCTATCTACTCATATGCAGTTGAAAAGATCGCCCAGCCAATCAAACAAAAAAACTTTTTCCACCATAATGATTGATAAGGATACCAGTTTATGATAATCGCTGCGATAGCTGGATAGATTCCAAAAATAATCAAAAGAGCGCTTAGCTCAATTTTTTCCACACTAAAAAATTCCCATGCTTTAAATCTTGCACTTGCATAGGTATCAGCAATTACATCAATTAAAAGAGCAAAAGTGACTGTTGTATAAATTTCAGATATCCTTATGCGTTTCCTCATAAAGATTGTAATGGTATTAAATATTAAAATGATTATTATTACAATCCATTTCATAAAACACCTTTAAAGTTTAATTTGTCTGTATTAATTTACTCCAAATTTTAGTTTTCAAATCGAATTTGCCCATTTTTATAAAGGAAAAGCTCAATTCTTACCCATAGGACATATGTCTAAATTGTAAAATAAATTAAATGAAAGAAGGTGTCATAAATGCCACCATTCATTGCTTCGTATGGTTATCCTATGATGATGGGATATGGAGGATATCATCCTTATGGATATGGTTACGGTTTCCATCATCATCTATTTTATGGTGGATATGGATTTCATCACCCTTGGCATCATTACGGATATGGTTGGTAAAAATAAAAAGGAAATAATCTGAGGAGGGGATATGGGGTTTCCTATCCTCTTTCTACATAAAATTAGTACAAAAATGGATTTTTCCAATTTATCGTAAAATGCAGGTTTGTAGGGTATTTTGAGCAAACTTTATTTCAAAGCAATATTAGTTAACTAATTTGGTAATCAATTATTACCATTAACAATCAAACTTACAGCTTTGGAAATTGCATCTCTTGTTTCCCTTGGGGTTTTTTTCTGTATCTGGATCTAGCGAAGGGCCAAAAGGGTTCATAGTTAATCATGCGCTTGCTAAGGACATGATGGCTGTCATGAGAAATTCTGGTGTGAATGTGGTTCCTACCAGACCAGAGCTTTGAGCATTGTTTATCTCTTTCAATTTCTTTTCGTGGACGGATGCGAGCTCGTTTAAGTTTCCAACCTTCTGTTCCAAGCCGTACCATGTCATTAGACGAAATAGTTTTGGATGTGTCATAGCGAAACTTTATCCTTTGAAGAAATGAGAAAAGAAGAAGCAATTGTCAATATTATTTTTAAATGGCTAATTAGAAATATCTGGAGACCATTTAAAATTAACGGTAATGGATTGGTAATTTTGTCGGAGCCCCTTTGCTTAGCAAAAACGGTTTCTGCACTTTATGTATAGCTAACGGAATAAGGAGTTTAATTAACAAGGAGACTTTATGATATTTCTTAAAGAAGTTTAAATAAAAAAATGTTTGGATTTTACAAAAAAAAAGAGCGCAATCGCGCTAAAAAAAGTTGTGCTTGCCTCTATTTAAAAAATACCATTTGGACCTATTAATCTGAATAAAGCAACAATCAATGCTATACGGATAAATAATCTTACTAAACGTCCTCTAATTCGTGTTTCTAATACGAGAGAATCACTACCTGCAGATATGAGGGTACCTGTATATGATCCTTCAACTGTAATCACTTCGACTTCTTGTCCAATAAGTTGGTAAGCATTATCTAAAAAGTTTTTACTACTCAATATTTCCATCTCCTTTCTTGTAATTAGTAAATGCAATTTGACAAGAAAGTTATGGACATTTTAAGTAAAAATAAAATTTTTTATTGTCTTTTACAAAAAAGTATTAAAATAATCTTTACAAAAATAGCACTTATATTAGTTAAAAAAACACAGTAAGTTATTTTTACATTATAGTAAATCATTAAAGATGTATAATATGCAAATAATTGGATTAAATTTCTGGTATTGTAAATGTTTATATAGAGATACATTTTGTTCACAAATAACGGTCTAATCATCCTTAAAAGTTTTATCCACATTTGTAGTTGCATAGGTAAGATATAAATAATTAAACACTTCTGCACTATCATATTAAGATATGGAATTTCATATCAATGATTGAAACTTTGTTTTTTGGTGTTTCTATATATTTAAGGACTTGTTAAGAGTGACAAAATATACTTAGGTAAAAGGTAGTATTGGGGAGGAATTATCCATCCTTGCAAATACAAATGTAAATGTTAATCAATCATAGGACAGCGGGGTTATTAAAGAGGCTCCTTTAAAAGTTTTAATTAACTGTAAGGCACTTAATAGTTGTCGATCTATTAACAGTAATGCTATCTGAATGTGCACTTGGTTCTGTCCTTGTTCCAGTTATACCAGAAGTTATATGGTGACGCTTTTTTGACTAACAGTGCAGATAACTAGGTAAGGATATAAGACAATTTCAATTATAAAGTTACCGCTTAAAATATTGATAAAATTAGAGAAAATGCTTGTTACTACATTATTGTCCTTTTCAAATAGTTGTCTTTTGCATAAGCTATTGTGAACAATAGTGATTAATATTAAGTGAAAAACTTCTTTATAGATAGGATGTTTTTTATGGCAAATCTAAGTACTGGACCTTTTTTTATTCCAAAATTTATTCAAGGGACATCACATACCCCTATAAATATTTTAATCCTCACAATTGGCAATCTGACAAACCGAACGCTTAGTGTTAGAACTGGAATTTACCAAGCTAGTATACCTTCATTTCAAATTGTACCACTCCTTCCTGAAGCTGATTTTACTTTACCTCCAAACAAAGTAGCGAGTATTGCTACACCTCTATTTAAGACGAGTTCAACAACTATTACGGAAACCGATACCATGATGTTAACAGACTCTCAAGTATTGGTAGTTACGGTCAGCGGTGATATTGAGAAATCAGGGAGACTCGCTCAAGTTAGTATTACAGGTGGTTTCTCATCTGATGGTACTTCTTTGGATATTTCTGAACCAACAATGTTTTTTCGACATGATGACTTTGTAGGGTTTCATAATCACCACATTGGACCTATTCATCATCCCTTAGAACATAACCATGAATAGAAGGTTAATTAATATATTTAATAAATAAATTAAACTATTCTTGTTTTTAAGGAATAGTTCTTTTTGTTTCAGGCTTTTTTTCTAGAAAAGTATGAACTTGTTTTACGAAAGCCGATTCAGCAAAAATTTTTATAAAAAAGTATTTTAGGTAATTTATATAATTTTTGAGAATAGATAAAGGACACAAACTCTTTAACGAAAAATGAATAGGTTTATAGCATGAAAGTAATAAGTAAATTATTTATTCCTTTCTAAACTTCTTATAGGGAGGGTTACTTTATGGTACAAGCCATTTTACAAGAAGATATTCAAAAAGCTGTGGATGAAGTAATGTCATCTGAGCTTGGGGACTTCATGTTTCAGGATCCATGTTCCTTTGGTCCATTGAGCAGACGCTCACACAGACGTTCAAGCAGACGTTCAAGCAGACGTTCAAGCAGACGTTCAAGCAGACGTTCAGGCAGACGTTTAAGCAGACGTTCAAGCAGACGTTCAAGCAGACGTTCAAGCAGACGTTCAAGCAGACGTTCAAGCAGACGTTCAGGCAGACGTTCAGGCAGACGTTCAAGCAGACGCTCAGGCAGACGTTCAAGCAGACGCTCTTCCAGATAATGTCCAACTAAAATTTCATAAGCTCCAGATATAGCTTTAATTGGTGTCAGGTTAACTTTTAATATTTGCCTGACACTTTTCAATGTTAATACGAAATATAAATATATTTGATGAAACGGTTTTTTTAAAGATTCTTTAAATAATCAGAAACTTAATTAATGAAAACACAACAAACATTATTTGAAGGTATTAATTTTAATAAAAGTAATATAACTTCTGGAGATTAAAAAAACTTTAAGCATAATGAATCACGCTAGTCATTCATTAATATTGCCTGATGAAGTATTATCGAAAATAACAGCAACATTTGAACTTCCGGGACGGACAGGTGTTAACTATAAATTTGGTATCTTCATTGCAACGGACAAACGGTTAACTTGGCATACAAAACTTCCTTTCGGATTGAAAGAGACGAACATATACCGATATCGTGATATTTTCCATGTAAATGTAGCACAGTCTTTATTTTAATGATGTTTCGATAAAGGTAAAATTAATTAACCAAGGAAATAAGAAACATTTTTTAGATTCTGTCCACCAGTTTTCGGTCTATATTCTAGGAATAAGGAATTTTCAAAAAGAAAGTATAGAAGATTAGAGGGTTCTTATTTTAAAGGGGATTTTGACTCCTTGAAAAATTATTGGACGTTTTTAGGAAAATGGAAATCAGCTCAAGAGTTATGTAATATATAATTTTCTTAAATGTTACACTCAATTGTTTATATTGTTCTAAAAGGGTACTTTATTTGACGAAAAACATTTCATTTTTCCTATTCGTAAATACTACCAAAAATACTATTTATTTGAATAAAATTACTTTATAATTTATTTTGTGTTTTTTATTCAAATTTTGTATAGGAGACTTGTAGTAGCATGAATATAGATGAACGCGATATTTTACTTCTAAATTGTATAGATAGAATGAAGAGAAAAATGGTGGAATCAGCGAAATATACTGGTTTACAAAGTGACGAGACAATAAAATGTAGTCAGTATCTTGATATATTAATAAATCAGCATATAAAGTATTCTACATGTAAAGACATAAATACACTTATTAATGCTTCATGAGAAATTTAAAATTAGTCAGGAGTTCCTTGACTTCAAGAAAATGAGTTGCGGCAGCAGCTCTTTTTCTTATGTTGTTTTATTAACGTCTCAGTTTAGTTTAATAAGAAGTACTCTATTAAATGGAGTCTTTTTGGGATAGAGAGCTGCTGATGCAGCTCTTTCTTCCTCACTAGAGGTTAATTTAATAAAGCTTTGTAAAGCAAGGTAAAATAAGGGTTACTTTTGTAACTCTTTTTTTATGTGTGCCAGGCATGGCAACTATCTAGGTGGTGAAAGTCCACTGTGGGGGTACACATCAGCCAACCACTAAGGAAGCGCAAGGTACTTGTCGTGAGATAAGGGCTGGAGGAAGCGTGAAATAAAATCTTGGCTCGACGTA
>JAUZPL010000061.1 GCA_030705955.1 Bacillota bacterium
GTTGGATATGGTAGTGCTATTATGTCCAGTTCTGCCTCTGAAGTAATCGGATTAGATATAGATGAAGAGACCATTAACTGGGCTACAGATAAATATAAAAATTATAAAAATTATAAAAATGTAAGTTTTATTATGTCTTCAATTGAGACACTTCCTTTTGAAGATAATTATTTTGATGTGGTTGTTTCTTTCGAGACTATAGAACATGTACCGGATAATGTTCAAAATTCCTTTTTGAAAGAAGTTAAAAGGGTATTAAAAGATGATGGAAAGTTAATTATTTCTACTCCGAATAAAAAAATCTATTCTGATCAAGCAAATTATTGTAATCAATTTCATATTAAGGAATTTTATAAAAGTGAGTTTCAAGACTTTTTAAAAAGGTTTTTTAAGAACGTAGAGTTGTATCACCAAAATTTTCATTTATCATCATTTATTTATAACAACAAAATGAAAGGAAAAATAAGTGTATTAAATGATGAAGCTGTTACTGACGGCAAATACTTTATTGCTGTTTGCGGAGAGTACGCAAAAAATGAAATTGGAAACTTAAACACTGCTTTTATTGATTTACAAAATCTGTATCTTGATAATAATAATCTTGTTTATAATCTGGTTAATAAGGTTAGTAGAATGATAGGTAAGCTGTACTTAGATTTTGGAGATGGATTTACTGAAAGTAACTCGATTGTGAATTATTATGATATTACTAGTAATAATTTTGAAATAGTATTTGACTTAGCTAATAAAGAAGAAATACAGAAAGTAAGATGGGATCCAATTGAATCTGTTTTATGTGATGTAACTTTGAATAAGTTAGAAATTATAAATATGAGCGGGACCATCTTACAATTATCAACTGAATATTTAGAGTCAAATGGGGTTTATTATTTAAATAATTTTTATAGTTTTAATACATTGGACCCTACTTTGATAATTAATGGTGAATTCAGAAATGCAAAATCTTTAAGGATTGCTGGTGAAATATTTTTAAAAGATAAAAATTCGAGTATATCTAAATATCAGGAAATAATAAAAACTATAGAACTAAAAAGAATAGATTTAATAAATCAAAATACGGAATATTGCAGGAAATATGAAGATTTAACCCGATTAAATAAAGAGTTAAATGTATTTAATGATGAACTTTCGAAGTCACTAGATGATACAAATCAACTAAGGAAAGATATTGAATCTCAATTATTAAATAGTAAAAAAAATATTGAAGATAAAACTCAATATATTGAAAGTTTAGTTAATGAAATATCCGATCTCCAAAAAAACTTAGAGAATATTATCCATTCGAAATCATGGAAAATAACAGCTCCGTTAAGACAAATTAAAATTTTCTTTAAAAAAATATTCAATGTGTAATAGGAGAAAGGTGAAGTATGAATTTGTTTGCAAGTTATCTGAAGAATTTCTTGAAATTTAAAGGGCTATTAATTCAATTAGTGTCTCGAGATATAAAAGTTAAGTATAAGAGATCAATTTTAGGCCTTTTCTGGAGTTTATTAAGCCCATTATTATTAATGATAGTATTATCTCTAGTATTCTCGGAATTGTTTAAATTTGATATTGAAAATTATGCTGCATATTTGATATGTGGACAAATCCTATTTACATTTTTTTCAGAGGCAACCAGCCTTGCAATGACCTCAATTGTAACCAGTGGTCAGTTAGTTAAAAAGGTTTATATTCCAAAATATATATTTCCTCTGTCAAAGGTTATGTATTCATTTGTTAATTTAGGTTTCTCGTTGATAGCACTAGTTCTAGTCTTTATATTTTCTGACATACATATGAAGATTAATGCGCTTTTTGGAATCTTTTCTTTAATATACCTTTTTATATTCTGTCTGGGCTTGGGGTTAATTTTAAGTAGTCTTTCTGTTTTTTTTAGAGATATTATGCATCTTTATTCTGTACTGATAACAGCTTGGATGTATATTACACCTATTTTTTATCCAATTGATATTATCCCACAAAAGTACATATTAATAATATATTCTAATCCTTTGTTTTATTTTATAACCTATTTTAGGGAAACTGTTTTATATGGGAATTTACCGAACTTGGAGTTAAACTCCATTTGTCTTTCTATTTCATTTACTGCTTTCATTATTGGTTTATTTATATTTTATAAACAACAAGATAAATTTGTACTCCATATATAATTTTCAAAGAGGAGAAATAATGAATACTCAAGTAATGGTCGATATTGAAAATGTATCAATAAAGTATAATCTTACTAGTGAAAAAATTAGTAGTTTAAAAGAATATTTAATTAAGGTTATTAAGAATGAGCTTTTTTATAAAGAATTTTGGGCTCTTAAAGAAATAAATTTGAAAATATATAAGGGCGAGGTATTTGGAATACTTGGCCTTAATGGTGCGGGAAAAAGTACTTTACTAAAAACTATTGCAGGTGTTCTTAAGCCTAATGTCGGGAGGATAAGAATAAACGGATCAATGGCACCTCTTATTGAACTTGGCGCAGGTTTTGACCCTGAATTAACTGCAAGAGAAAATATTTTTTTGAATGGTGCTGTTTTAGGATATAGCAAAAAACAAATGATAGAAAAGTTTGATGACATTGTATCATTTTCCGAATTAGGGGAATTCATAGATGTACCAATAAAGAACTTTTCCTCAGGGATGTATGCAAGATTGGGTTTCTCAATTGCAACCTCAGTGAACCCGGAAATCCTTATTGTAGATGAAATATTGTCAGTCGGTGATTATATTTTCCAAGAAAAATGTAATGAAAAAATTAAAGAAATGATTAAAAGTGGGACGACAGTTATTTTGGTTTCACATTCAATTGATCAAATAAAGCAATTATGTCATAGAGGAGCAATACTTGAAAAAGGTTCAATGGCGTGTATAGATGAAATTAATAGCTTATGTGATTATTATTATTCAATGAAAAATTGATTGGGAGTTGAGGATGTGCAGAAAGTGAAGTTGTTAATCCGGAATGTATGCAGGGGACTACTACATTCACTACCCTTAAAGCAGCAAAAAAAACAAAAATTTAAGAACCTTCTTTACAGAAACTTAGGTTTTTTAATAAGAAACACGGAAATGTATAAGGCTTGGAGGCTTTCTTACTTAAATTATTCTAATATAGAAACAAAAAATTTAATTTCTGTTACATCAACAATGGAACATGATAAATACAAAGAAATTGTATTACTTAGTTATTTGAGTAGTAGTGAAAAGTCAAAAGAATTTATATCTTTATCGGAGGAAAATGTAAATTTAACCGAGGAAGATATTAAATTAATTGCATTTTATTTACCTCAATTTCATCCTTTCAAAGAAAATGATGATTGGTGGGGAAGAGGGTTTTCTGAGTGGACGAATGTAACAAAAGCAAAGCCACAGTTTACAGGACATCATCAACCACAACTCCCTATTGATGTAGGTTTTTATGATTTAAGATGTATAGATGTAATGAAAAGGCAGATTGAATTAGCAAAACAATATGGCGTATATGGGTTTTGTTTTCATCACTACTGGTTTGGTGGTAAAAGATTAATGGAAAAACCAGTAGATAATTATTTAGAACATAAAGAATTAAATTTTCCATTTTGCCTTTGTTGGGCAAATGAAAATTGGACTAGAAGATGGGATGGATTAGAACAGGATATACTAATCGGACAAAAACATTCTCCTGAAGATGATCTTGCATTTATTAAAGACTTATCAAGATACTTATCGGATTATAGATATATAAAAGTAGAAGGTAAACCACTTGTCATTCTTTACCGTCCACAAATTTTACCTAATCCAAGAGAGACCGTAAAAAGATGGCGTGAATATTGTAGAGAATCGGGTATTGGAGAAATATTCTTAGTTGGCGCTAAAACTTTCGGATTGCAAGATCCTACTGAATTTGGCTTTGATGCTGCGGTTGAATTTCCTCCACACGTAATGTTTACTCCAGAAATTACTGAAAGTATTGAAGTTTTAAACCCAAATTTTGAAGGTATTATTTACGATTACAAGCATCACGTTAAAAGTAAAGGCTATTTAAATGAAGACTCATGTTTGACCTTTAAAACTGTATCCCCAGGTTGGGATAATACTGCTAGAAAGCCAAATAAAGGACATATTTTTTATGGATCAAACCCAGCATTGTATAAGGAATGGTTGATTAATGTTATTGATCACACAAAACAAAAAAATAATAATCAATTCCAATTTGTATTTATAAATGCTTGGAATGAATGGGCTGAAGGTGCTCATCTTGAGCCCGATAGAAGGTATGGATATGGGTATCTTCAAGCAACTTCTGAGGCTATTTTAGAGACAAGAAAGGATAAAACAAAGTTTAGTGAATCTATTAATCAAGATCTAGTTACAATTATAGCGCCTGCCTTTAACCATGAAAAATACATAGAAGAATGTATTTATTCCAGTGCAAATCAAACGCATAAAAATAAGGAATTAATTATTATTGATGATTGTTCAAAAGATAATACTCCAAAAATAATAAATAAAATTATTGAGACTGAAAAGATTAAATCTGAATTTCCAGGTGGTATTACTTACATTAAACATTCAAAGAATAAAGGGGCCCACGCAAGCATTAACGAAGGTTTAAAAGTTGCAAAAGGGAAATATATAACAATTATTAATACTGATGACTTATATGAGACTAATAGGTTAGAGGTAATGATTAATTGTCTCAAAGAGAAAAATGCAGATCTTGCATTTAGTAAGGTTTCTACAATAGATGGTAATGGTGAGGTATGCATTAATGAAGAAGGTCAATATTATAATGCTATTCAAGAAGAAATGTTAAACCATCCAAATATTAATATTCCTTTGTTCCGACAAAATGTAGCTATTAGCACAGGGAATATGCTTTTTACAAAAGAACTAATTGATAAAATTGGTGAATTTAAGGATTATAAATATATACATGATTGGGATTTTATTTTAAGGGCAACATTAAAGAAAGAACCAATTTTCGTTCCAAAAACCACATATTTATATAGATTACATGAATCAAACTCTTTTAAAGAATTAAGCAAAAATCAAGAGTTAACAAATGCCGAAGTAGAAGATGTTCTTGGTAATTTATATAAAAAATTATTTAATGGTGATTACGATAATTCTTTAATTTCTGAAGTAAAAAACCACAATAATTATTCTGAAGAGTTAAAATGATGATGGCGAAATTAGACTAGTATTATTTTAGAGTAATTGCTCATTACTTCTTGAATTATGGAATAAATAATTTACTAACTAACTAACTAACTAACTAACTAACTAACTAACATCAATCTTAAGGATGGTTATTATTGAAACTTTTAAATTTTATATTTATAGTACTTATTTTTGCGGGAATAGTTTCGACCGTTTTGTTGATTAATAATTTTATTCAAGAGAATAAACAAGTCGTAAAATTGCCTAAATCATATGAATTGGGCAAATTAGGTAATAGAAATTTTGTATGTAATATTGAACAGGCTTCAATAGAAAACAATAAGTTGACAATTAAAGGGTGGGGGATAATCAAAAAAAGTAGAAAACAAGGTAATCTAAATTTATTGTTAAAAAACTCTAAAGGAGAGTTATATAAACTTAAATATAAAAGCGAAGATAGAAAAGATGTAACTAAGTTCTTCAATGATGGCTTTAATTATAATAATAGTGGTTTTATTTCTGAAATTGACTTAAATAACATCAATGGCAACGGAAAATATGTAATAATTATTCAAATTGAAATAGGTAAGGAAAAGTTTTATTCCATAGATGAAAGACTAGAAAAGTAATGATTTTTGAATTTTAAGGAATGAGGAAACTGATATCAGTCATAATACCAAATTATAATGGTGAAAAATTTTTGTGTGATTGTTTAGAATCTTTGCTTAATCAATCATACGGAAATTTTGAGGTAATTATAGTTGATAATAATTCATCTGACCAAAGTATGAATATTATCGATGAAATTTTTTTCAAGTGTTCTAATAAATACATTTTTGATCAAAAAAAATTATCAATTATTAGAAATACTGAAAACTTAGGTTTTAGTAAAGCAGTCAACCAAGGAATTTTAGCATCAAAAGGAAGTTTCGTATTTCTATTAAATAATGATGTAATTTTGGAAGAAAAATGTTTAGCAAATTTGTTAAATAATATTTCTGAAGATGACAATTTATTTTCTGTGCAAGCGAAAATGATCCAAAGTAAAAATAGGGATCTTATAGATGATGCGGGTGACCAATATACAATTTTAGGCTGGGCTTATAAACGAGGTGATGGATCTAAGAATACAAACTACACTAAAAATAGTGAAATTTTTAGTTCTTGTGCTGGTGCTGCTTTATATAGAAAAAATCTACTAGATAAAATAGGGTATTTTGATGAGAATTTTTTTGCTTATATGGAAGATGTTGATCTTTCTTATAGAGCCAAAATATTTGGATTTAAAAACATGTACTGTGCTAGCGCAATTGTTTATCATATTGGAAGCGCAACAACTGGTAGTAAATACAATGAATTTAAGGTAAGACTAGCTGCGAAAAACAACATATTAGTTCCGTATAAAAATATGCCATTATTGCAGTTACTTTGTAATTTGCCCTTTTTAATAATTGGATTTTTAATTAAGTATTTATTTTTTTTCAGCAATGGTTATGGTAAACAATTTTGTACAGGTACTTTTGAAGGAATTAATGCTTTAAGGAATGTAAAAAAAGTAGAATTTAAAAAAAATAATATGATTAACTATATTCGAATAGAATATGAATTGATTATGAATACAATAAGGTATTTTTTCTTAAAGTTGAAATTTAAGAGATAGCTTGTTAGAAAGTTGGAGGATTTTTTAGGTCTGCCTGTATAGATGGGCAATTCATTTGATAAACTATTCTCCATTTTAAGTAAATATGAAAAGTTTTTAAGAGAGTTTCATAAAAAGGTGTGTAGTAATTTAATAGAAAGAAAAGGGATGGTTATTATAAAAGGAATCATTTTAGCCGGTGGAAGTGGAACACGATTATATCCGCTCACTATGGTTACAAGTAAACAATTATTACCAGTATATGATAAACCAATGATATACTACCCGCTATCAACACTAATGCTAGCAGGAATTCGTGATATTTTAATCATTTCAACTCCAGAAGATACACCTCGTTTTCAAGGGTTGTTAGGAGACGGTTCTCAGTTTGGTATCTCCCTTCAATATAAAATTCAGCCTAGTCCTGATGGGCTAGCACAGGCCTTTATTATCGGAGAAGAGTTTATTGGTGACGATTCAGTTGCTATGATTCTAGGAGATAACATTTACTATGGAAGTGGAATGCGAAACCTACTTCAACGTGCTGCATCAAAAGAAAGTGGAGCTACTGTCTTTGGTTATCACGTACAGGATCCAGAACGATTTGGTGTAGTAGAATTTGATGAATATGGAAAAGTAATAAGTATTGAAGAAAAACCTAAAGCTCCGAAATCAAATTATGCCGTTACAGGGTTATATTTTTATGATAATCGTGTTGTGAATATTGCTAAAAACGTGACACCTTCTTTACGTGGTGAATTAGAAATAACATCTATAAATGAAGTATATTTAGGCCTTGGAGAACTTGAGGTTGAACTACTGGGACGTGGTTTTACATGGTTGGATACAGGAACACATCAAAGTTTAGTAGAAGCGACTAATTTTGTCCGTACCGTTGAAGAACATCAAGGAATCAAAATTGCAGCACCTGAGGAAATAGCTTACATAAACGGATGGATTGGAAAAGCACAATTACTGAAATCAGGTGAGTTATTTTCTAAAACGGGGTATGGTCAATACTTATTGAAAGTGGCAAATGGAGATATTAAATATTAGAAGGTGAACTAATGAATGTAATGGAAACACACATAAAAGGTGTAAAAGTCCTTGAACCAACTGTCTTTGGGGATCATCGTGGATGGTTTATGGAAACATATAGCGAGTCTAAGTTTCAGGAAGCCGGCATACATATAAAATTTGTACAAGATAATCAATCACTTTCAGCGATTAAGGGGACACTACGTGGATTACATTATCAATTGAGCCCAAAGGAACAAACAAAGTTAGTTCGATGCACCAAGGGATCAATTTTTGATGTGGCTGTTGATATACGAACAGGCAGTCCTACTTTCGGGAAATGGTTTGGAATTGAGTTAAGTGCTGAAAATAAAAAACAGCTTTTAATCCCTCAAGGCTTTGCACATGGATTTATGACTTTAACAGATGATGTAGAAGTTCAATATAAAGTGGACGAGTTATATGCTCCAGAATGTGATCGGGGTATCATTTGGAATGATCCGGATATTGGAATTAAATGGCCGATAGAAATAATACCCGTCTTATCGGAAAAGGATAAAAAGGCACCATTTTTAAAAGACGCAGAAAACAATTTCATATTTGGAGAATAACTAATGAAGATATTAGTAACGGGATATACTGGACAACTTGGATATGATGTTGTAAAAGAAGGAAAAAAACGTGGTCTTGAAATGCATGGAGTTGGATCCTCTGATTTAGACATTTCAAAAGAGGAAAATGTAAAAAAGTTTGTTAATCATCTTAACCCGGATGCCATCATCCATTGTGCTGCTTATACAGCAGTAGATAAGGCAGAGGATGACAAGGATTTATGCAGGAGTGTAAATGTAAACGGAACACATTATCTTGCTATTGCAGCGAAAGAGATTAATGCTAAATTCATGTATATTAGTACGGATTATGTCTTTGATGGAAAAGGAGAGGCTCCATTTAAGGAGACAGACTCACCAGATCCGATTGGGTATTATGGACTCACTAAATATGGTGGGGAAGAAATAGTAAAAGATTTATTAGACAATTGGTTTATTATTCGCATATCATGGGTGTTTGGGATAAATGGAAATAACTTTGTTAAGACCATGCTCCGATTATCAGAAACAAGAAAGGAATTAAATGTGGTGGGAGATCAGTATGGTTCCCCTACTTATACGTTTGATTTAGCGCGATTATTAATTGATATGATTCGGACTGAAAAATATGGAATATATCACGTTTCGAATGAGGGCTTTTGCAGTTGGGCTGAATTTGCTTCTGAAATCTTTAAAATTGCAAAAAAGGATATGAAGGTAAATTCGATTTCATCGGAAGAATACCCGACCCGTGCAGTTCGTCCCAAAAATTCACGAATGTCCAAACAAAAAATAGAAGAAAGTGGATTTACACCGCTACCCACATGGCAGGATGCTGTTGAGAGGTACATAAATGAATTAACCCAAGAGGTGGAGTAGATGATAAAGAAAAAAATCCTAGTTACTGGCGGTGCTGGCTTCATAGGGGGGAATTTTGTTCAATACATGGTTAAGAAATATCCCCAATATGATATATACAATTTAGACTTATTGACCTATGCGGGAGATTTAACTAAGCACCATGAAATAGAGAATCTAGGGAATTACTTTTTTATAAAAGCTGATATCGCTGATAGTGTGACAATTAATTCGTTATTTGAAAAAGAAAAATTTGATTATATAGTACATTTTGCAGCTGAAAGTCATGTTGATCGTTCCATAACGGATCCTGAAATTTTTGTAAAAACCAATGTTCTTGGAACTCAAGTATTATTAAATGCTGCTAAGCAAATTGGAATTCATAAATTTGTACATGTATCTACGGATGAAGTTTATGGAGAGTTGGATTTTGATCCAACAACATTTTTTACAGAAGAAACTCCTTTGCAGCCAAATAGCCCTTATAGTGCTAGTAAGGCTTCTTCCGATCTTATTGTTCGTGCCTATTACGAAACATATGGATTACCGATAAATATAACTCGCTGTTCAAATAATTATGGTCCATACCACTTCCCGGAAAAGTTGATACCTTTGACCATTTCTCGTGTCCTAAATGATCAGAAGGTTCCGGTTTATGGGAATGGTAAAAATATAAGAGATTGGCTACATGTTATCGATCATTGCGCAGCAATTGATTTGGTCCTTCATGAAGGAACTATTGGTGAGGTATATAATGTTGGAGGACACAATGAACGAACAAATTTAGAAGTTGTTAAAACCATCATTGAAACCTTAGGAAAATCCGAAGACTTAATTGAGTTTGTCGAGGACCGTTTAGGCCATGATAAACGTTATGCTATTGATCCAACAAGAATGGAAAAGCTAGGTTGGAAACCAACTTATACATTCGAAACAGGAATTGCCCAAACCATTGAATGGTACCTTAATAATAAAGAATGGTGGGAGCAAATTATTAGTGGAGCATATCAGAGTTATTTTGAAAGGCAGTATACGTTAAAATAGAGCGGTGTAAAATTTTGTTTTTTATCAAGGAATATATTTAAAAAATAAAATAGTTCTACAGAAAAAACTCTAAAGAGCTTTTCTTTTTGTGTAATTATATATTTTATTACTAGGATAGTGCATTAGAATGGAGCTAATTATGAGTGCAGTTAGTGTGCAAATTGTAACCTATAATAGTGAACAAGACATTGTGCCTTGTTTAAAAGCAGTTTTTAGCCAAAGCTATCCAATTGAAAAGATAATTATTATAGATAATCAGTCGAAAGATCGAACGCTTGAATTAATTCGTGATTTTCGGTGCGTAAAGATAATTAAGAATTCGCATAATAATGGATTTGCTGGCGGTCATAATCAAGGATTTAGTTGTTCGAAATCAGATTATGTGCTTGTTTTAAATCCCGATGTGATTTTAGATAAGGACTATGTTCGAAATATTATTCGAGTAATAGAGGGATTTCCTTCTGTTGGCATGGCTACTGGGAAGCTATACAGGGATAAAAGTAAAAAGTTGATAGACAGTACTGGAATTATTATAAAAAAAAATCGCCGTGCTTTTGACCGGGGGGCAGGCGAAAAAGATATTGGACAATACGATGACAATTTAGATTTATTTGGTGTCTCTGGTGCCGCAGCAGTATATAAACGAAGTATGATAAAAGATATTAGTATTTGTGGGCAATTCTATGATGAAACTTTTTTTGCATATAAAGAGGATGTTGACGTATCTTGGCGAGCAAGATTACTAGGTTGGAATGCACTATTTGTTCCTAATGCTGTTGCAGAACATAGTAGAGGCTGGAAAGAAGAAAAGAAGCGATTGGGCATTTTTTTATTCATTAGACAGCACTCCTATATTAATAGATATTTCTGCATTTTAAAAAATGATCGATTACCTTACTTTTTAATACACATACCAATAATACTCTTTTACGAAATATTAAGTTTTTCATATGCATTGCTAAAAGAGAGGGAACTGTTAAAAGTATGGGCTGTTTTTTTAAAAGAGTTTAAACAAATGTTTAAGAAAAGAAGAATTATACAAAAGAAACGTAAAACATCTAGTAAAAAAATATATTCGTACTTTAAAGGTATTTGGTAATAGAGGTGTGCAATGGACTTAAGTATTATTATCGTAAACTATAATACAAAGAAACTTACAATGGAATGCATTGAATCGGTTTATAATGCCACCACCGGTATAAATGGTTTTGAAATATTCCTAGTTGATAATGCTTCTACAGATGGATCGGTAGAAGCGATTAAAAAAGCTTTCCCCAATGTTTGTTTCATTGAAAATGATAAAAATGTTGGTTTTTCTAAAGCGAATAATCAAGCTATTAAAGTTTCAAAAGGGAGGTATATTTTACTATTAAATTCTGATACAATAGTGGTAGAAAATACATTATTTGACATGATTCGTTTTATGGATTCGTTTCCTGACACAGGAGCTAGTGGCTGTAAGGTTATTTTACCAACTGGTAATCTAGATATGGCTTGTCATCGTGGTTTTCCTACTCCATCCGCATCTTTTTACTATTTTTTAGGATTAGATAAGCGATATCCTAATAATCCAAAATATACTGGTTATCATTTGAACCACTTGGATATGAATGAAGTCCACGAGGTTGATTGTTTAGTCGGGGCATTTATAATGGTCCGCCGAAAGGTTATTAATGAAGTTGGCTTGTTGGATGAAACTTATTTTATGTATGGGGAAGATATCGATTGGTGCTATCGTATAAAAGAGGCTGGATGGAAAATTTATTACAATCCGCATGTAAAGATTACACATTATAAAGGAGCGAGTAGTCGCAAGAAACCTTTTAAGATTATTTTTGAATTTCATCGGGCAATGTTTATTTTTCACCAAAGTCATTTTTCAAAAAAATATAATCTCATAGTAAATTACATAATTTATACCTGTATATTTATCAAATTTCTATCTTCAGTTTTTTTGAATTACTTTAAAAAGTAATTTAGTTAAATAGAAAGTTCTTGTATTTTTGTATATGAAATTATCAAATTTTTTAGATTACATAGTAGGGCATATTTGATGGAGATATAAGGTGATTAAATGGTTAGAGGGAAAGAAAGATTTTTAACTAAGTTATATGTGGGAATTGATTTTCTTTTTATTCAAGCGGCATTTTTTGTTGCTTGGTTTTTTAGATTTGCATTAGTTGGTGTGCAAGAGGGTTCCCATCTTCCGTTAGTTAATTACTATTTTTGGAATTTAAATTATTCTGTTACATACATAATGATAGCTTTTATTATTTCTTTATACGCACCCAAAAGAAAAAATAAGTTTTCATTAGAAGTTGCTAAATTATTTCAAGCCCATTTGTTTAGTATGTTTATTTTACTAAGTGTTTTATTTGTAGTGAAAAATGTAAATATTTCTCGTTTGTTCTTGATATTATATTTTATTTTAAGTTTAGTATTTGTCATTCTTTACCGATATGTAGTTAAGCAGGGCCTAAGAAACTTAAGAAGCAAAGGATATAATAAGCAGTTTATCTTAATATTAGGAGCAGGATCGTTAGGAAAAGAGTATTTCAATAATTTAGTGAAACATCCTGAATATGGTCTTGAGGTTATAGGTTTTCTAGATGACAATCGTGTTGGAAATGTAGGAAGTGAGAAAATTAATAGGCCGATATTAGGGAAGTTAGTAAACTTGAAACAAATTTTATCTGAGAAGATTATTGATGAAGTAGTTATTGCACTTCCATTAAAGCTTTTTCCAAAGTATAAAGAAATAATAAAAGTTTGTGAGAAAACTGGTTTGCGGGTTTCCATTATACCCGATTTTCATGACATTTTACCCACCACACCTTACTTTGAAAGGTTTGGGGATTTACCTCTAATTAATGTACGTGACGTACCGCTAGACGAATTTGTAAATAGAATTTTCAAAAGAGCATTTGATATTGCTTTTTCCATTATAGTACTTATTGTGCTTTCCCCCCTATTTCTTTTTATTGCAATTGGGGTTAAGGTTTCTTCATCTGGCCCAATATTTTTTAAACAGGAACGTGTTGGACTAAATCGGCGGCCATTTTATATGTATAAATTCCGTTCGATGAGACATGTCCAGGAGCATATTTCGAATACAAAGTGGACAGTAGAAAATGACCCACGTCGCACGAAGTTTGGGACGTTTATCCGGATGACAAGTCTGGATGAATTACCTCAGTTTTTTAATGTCCTTAAAGGGGATATGAGTGTTGTTGGGCCACGACCGGAGCGTCCATTCTTTGTTGAACAATTTAAAGAAGAAGTTCCCAAATACATGATGAAACATCAAGTTCGACCCGGTATTACAGGTTGGGCACAAGTATCTGGTTTTAGAGGAGATACATCAATTAAAGGCCGGATTGATCATGATATTTATTACATTGAGAATTGGACTTTTCAATTTGATATAAAGATTATTTTGATGACCATGACAAATGGGTTAACAAATAAAAATGCTTATTAAAAGGAGCTACCCAATAAGCCCCTAAAATAAAGGAAGTGGAGTAACAGCCGTTTTTCTCCACTTCCTTTTGAATTATTTGGACTTTTTTCTGAAAGCTAGCTGGTGGATACCCCTGCATTCAGGATATTATGGGCTAATGACACGATCCATTTATTTTTAAAACTGTTATCATCAAGAGATATTGTATATTGGATTAGGCTATTTTTTTTTGTTTTAGAGACACTTTCATATATTGCTTTTTCCTAAGGAATGGTTTTTCAATGAAATTCCATGAAAAAATGCTAAATGCAATTACCACTAAAAATGAAATCAGTAGGCCAAAAATGGGATTTAGTTTAAAGGCACCAATAGAAATAAAAAATTGCACTATAGGAAAATGAGTAATATAAATGCTATAAGAAAAATCTCCAATTTTATTAAAATTTATTAATTGAGGAATACATATAGCAAAATAAATTACAATAATTGCTAATGTAAGTGGACTAAATATATTCATTTTAAATTGAATAAAGTAAAGTATGAGAGCTAATACAAACAAAAAGTGAGAGTGCTTTTTAAAGAAATTTAAATAGTAAAATAGTAGAGCTCCACTTAGAAAATAACTCATTTGGCCAGGTAGTTGCTTTGCCAATTTAGCATAAAGGTCATTTCCTGTGTGGAGGGAAAGTGTATTTAGCCCGTAGTTGTATAGGAATGATAGTAAGTAGGCAATTAAAATCCATGCCCATGTGTGCTTTCTATTTTTCTTAAATATGAACACAATAATTGGTATAAGAACATAAAAGCTAACCTCAAGTTTAATTGTCCACAATGAGCCGTTTACGGCTGACATGACTGGATTAGAGGTAAATACGCCTGGTAAAGATGGTTGCGCTGAATTTAAAAATATTAAATTATAAAAAATATATTTAACGAGATCTAATGAAAAATATCCCCCAAAATTGTTTTTTGAAATGAACACTCCCAAAAACCCACAAAACAGGATAATGAAAAAGTAAGCAGGATAAATCCTTTTTAATCTCTTTTGGAAAAAGTCAACTAAACTCTTTGAATTTTCATAACTCATAAAAATAAGAAAACCACTAATGATAAAGAAAGACTCAACAGCCACTTGAGAATTTAGAAAAGCTTTCAAAGGCTTTAGCTCGGGGCTTAGTGTTAAATCATATCCATGCACAAAAAAGACTGTTAAAGCAAACAGCAATCGAAGTAGATCAAAATTATTATTCCTATTGATTATCATGAGCTAATACTCCTTTTTTTACGATACCAGGTTAATAATAGCATTAATTGATGGTGGTTTCTATGTTTATAACGGTGAGTATAGCTCTGTAGAGAGAAATCTCTATGGGGCTTTTCTTTTAATAAAAAATATAACCCAATATATAGTATAAAAAACTTACATAAAATGAATATCTGTGAAAAAACGCACGGCTGTTTTTATGATTAATTTAGTATAATAGGAAAGTATTTCAATATGCCATAATATTTTCCTTGTAAAATAGTTACCATTTCGTTTACTGACTGGCATCTAGATTAATAGTTTTAAATTGTTTAAGTGTCCCTCAGATTGAATGAAAAAACTTTATAGGAAAAAGGGAGGATTCTAAATGAAGAAAAAGAAAGTGATGAAAATGACAACGGCCGCTGTCCTAGGGCTATCATCTATTGTAGCAGTTGCACCATTTTCAACAGAAGCAGCAGTAAAAATTAGTGGGCTAGTAGATCAAGCTCTGGCTCAATCACTTAAGGCACATCAAACGTATTCGATTCCAGCTGAAAAGGGAATCATTACTCCGTATGCTACTGTTCAAAAGCAACTTACTCTTTCTCAAAATGAGTACAACAATGCAAAAGATATAGTAAACAAATATAAAGGAAAACAAAAAGCCTACTACCAACAGAAATTAGCTTCAGCAGCGAAATATATCACCTATGTTCAAGGATATATAAAAGGCTTGGATACCGCTGAAAAAATGCATAGTGAGGCTAGTATATTTGGAACAACTACAACGATTACTAGTTCCGCAAATAATACATATGTAACAAATTTAGAAAATGCAGAAAAAACAATTCAAAATAAGGTAGCAGATTCGGCTACAAAAAATCTATTAATAAACAAATACCTTTCCTATCCAAAATCTTTAGCCTCTGTAGTATCAGCCTATGAGAGTGCAATAGCAACAGATACATCATTAAATAAAAAGGATTTCAATTCTGCGAAGCAGAGCATGGATGCAGCAAATGCATTTCTTAAAGGAATACCAGCGACAACAGATTTTGTAAAAACAGTATCAGCCTATGTTCAAAAGGTCCAAACAGCTTACAATCAATCGTTAGATACGAGCAAACCGATTGTCACAGTATCTGATTTGGCTAGTTATGTAACAAATGCAAATCAAGTGATTACGGTTACGACAAATGAAGAAGCAGATGTAACCGTTACACTTAATGGAATAGTTGTTCCAAAAGGTTCAAATGGCTATGCCTTAACCCTAACAGAAGGCAATAATACCATAGTGGTTACAGCGAAAGATAAAGCAGGAAATGTAAGTGACCCAATAACAAAGGTGGTTAACTACAGTAGGAATGTAACGCCATCTTCACCACAAACAATGGACCTTACTCAATTAAGTCCAGGGAATTATACGGCTACAGCAGATGGTACGTATGGTTCAAATGCTATTACCACAATAAATGGAAATGTAACAATTAATAACAATCAAGCTATGTCATCAGATACAATCACTTTGCAAAATATGAATATAAATGGGAATCTTCAAGTTAATTTTGGAGAAGGTACAGTATATTTAAAGAATGTCACAGTAAATGGTGTAGATGTGACGAATGTAGGTTCTAATTCTATTCATATCATTGGGAATTCATCAATTGGTTTACTTACTATTGAGGATACCAATAATGATGCACACGTTGTTGTTGGAGATACTGCAAGTGTAGCCCGTACAACTATTAAATCAGGGGCGCGGATAGAAGTAGCACCTACTGCCACAAATTCAAATATAACTGTATCACCAGATGCAAATGAGGATGTTTCCTTTTCCGGAACATTTGGTAACATTACCCTTACAAAACCAGCATCTGTAACCCTGGATAGTGGGATTACAATTAAAAATCAACTAAAGATTGAAGCAGCGGCAGATGTAACTGCCCCAACAGATGGACATATTGCCAAAGTAGATATTAATACAAGTGGTGTAAATGACAAGGTTACTTTAAGTGGTAGTTTAAACAATGTAAATGTAAGCTCTCTAACGGCTAATGTTGAAGTAAAATCAGGGAATGTTCGAATTGGAGCGGATTCTGGTTCATCGGTAAACTTAACAGCTGATAGTGGAGCATCCGTCTCAAAGGGCAATGGAGCCTTTATTACCTCTGGTGGTGGACTAATTACGCAAAAACCGTTAAACAATGAAGCGAATATTATAAGCACTAATTATATTGGTACTTCCGTTGATTGGTACAACTCGGATCCGTATCATATTTCTGGCCTACCAGCTGAAATCACTGCTCAGCAATTATTAGATAATATCGCTGTATCTGCTTTTGCTACGGTCCAAATGGTAGATGCTGCGGGCAATATAGTCAGCCCCGATTCAATCATTACGGAAGCAATGAAAATAAAGGTTGTTTCGGAAGATGGAAGAACCGAAAATGATTATTCCCTTTCATTCGCAAATCGATATGGGGATTTTCCAAGTGGAATACAGTGGAATATCGATAGTACAAATCAATATTCCCTTGATACTAATACTCAAAAAGGATATTTCACAGGTACCCTTCAATTTCATAAACCTGATGATGAAACTGGGGTTGATGGATATTATGTAGGTATTGAAGGAAGAAAAATCGTGAATATAGGTGGTAATAGAAGTTTACTTGAGGGTGGCAATGTTATTTATGAGGTTTTTGTTCCAAAATCAAGCGTAGTGAATGATACTTATTCAGTTGCATTAAATAATGTTGATTTAAAAGGGTATACAATGATTGATGCCTCTGTAAAAGTGATTATGGGAGGTGAAGTGATGGACTTGCCTCATGAAATTTATGATAATCCTGTGAATACAACAACTCCTTCAACAAGTGGGATTGTGATAAGTGATTTTACAGATACAAACAATCAAAAAGGACAAATTGGAGGAACGGTTACCTTCACAAAAGCAACAGATGAATCGAATATCGCCTTTTATGAAGTTTTAATAGACGAAGGGAATTTTGAGGACAATTTAGGGTATGTAGAAAAGAGTGATATAGATCCAACTACAGGTACTTATACAGTAAATATTGGATCGTCTTTCGCAGTAGGAAATTCTAATTTAGAAATAAAAGTCAGACCAATAAATTCTGATGGGATTGGCGATCCAACAAGCGATGTAATGAAATCAATAGTTGATCTTCCAGCAAATGTTCAACTCACACTTGGTGTACCTAAATTATTTTCTGATCCAAGCCAGGCGGATGGCCTTGAGGCAGTAAATTTAATTCCTGGATCTACGGTTAATTATTATAAATATAATGAAGGTACAAAACAATATGAATTGTATAGAAATGATGTTACAAGTCTTGGGAATAATGTAGGTGTAGGAAGCTTTGCAATCGGAAGATACGAGGTAACTCAATCATCAAATGGCACTGAAACAGCAAAATCCAATGAAGCATTGGTAAAACCTTCGAAGTTGGAAGGAACATTAGTAAATGGGAAATTAGATTTAAATAATGTAAATATAGCAGCTGGAGCAGTCATAAATGTTTATGACGCCAGTGGAAAAGTAGTACAAACCTTTACTCCTAATACTCAAGTAGCGCCGGTGGTTGATATGACGAGTTTTGCAGCTGGAATCTATTCGGTCACTCAAACAGTATCTGGAGTGGAAAGTAATAAATTGATTGTTCCAGTTGGACAAGATTATACATTAGATAATATTAAACAATCCATTATTGATTCCTTGAATAAGGCAAATATCACCGCTGCTCTAGATTCAAGCGGAAATATTGCTGTTACTAAAAAGGCGAGTGGGCCAATTGGAAATATTCTATTCGATACTGGGGCAGATTTAAACTTAACAATAAGTGGACTTCCATTTGATCTAGCCTCCCAAACATATGGAATGGCTCCTTTGCAAAATGCCACAGCATTCACATGGCTTGTTGACGATGATTTCGATACCTTTAAATCGAAACTCATAGACCAGCAAAATATAACTTTTAACGGCACATATAATAATCAAAACTTCAGCTTTGAAATAACGTTTTAGAAGGGGACAAGGGGACAGGTACCTCGACCCAAATTGAGAATCTTTTAAATAGTAAAGCTCTGTAGAGAGAAATCACCCTACGGGGCTTTTCTTTTTATTGCAGCCGAATCAAATAGAAATATTAAAATATATAATAATTTTGATAAAAACATAGTCCCTAATTCCCATTATGGGATTAGGGCTATTTCTGTTTAACAAAGTCTAATTAAATGAAAAGGAGAATAGCTGTATATCAGATTTAGAGTGGTTCGTAAAAACTATTGTTATTTCAAGCATTACATGTGAAAAGATCTATTGATCTTGAAGAAATTGAATTGAGAGATGAGATTGTTTTAATTAGTAACCATTTTTGAGGTCATATTTTTGACATAATTTTGTATTTCTAAATCTGTGTGTTCCTATATATTTAAGAGTTTGTTAAGGTTGACAATGTAAACTTAGGTATAAGGTAGTGTTGTAGGAAATATTACCTATATACACAAATATACATATATGACCTGGTTATCAATTAAAGAAAAGGTGGGAAATCATTTTTGCTGTTGTTGATATTTTGATTTTGTTTATTGGAGGTAAAAATTTGTGACCAATTTATTTAAATTAAGTTTAGCCAAAAAATTAATTTTAACTGTTAGTTCCCTTTTATTAGTACTTATTATTTTATTCATCATTACAAGCTATTTGGAAAACAAAAACATGATGATTAATGAGCAAAAATCTAAAGCTCTTAAAGTTATTCAGACGATTGATGCAACATTAAATAGTGATATAACACCACAGAGATTTCAGGACAATTTGAATCGATTAAAATCTATCCAAAAAGATATTGTTCAGTTTGATGTCTATGATATAAACACTGGGCTGGAGATTGCCTCCATTGACAAAAAAAACATTGGAAAAAAGGCAGACCATGAAGATATACAAGCTGCAAAGGAAAATAAAGTGGTCACTATTATTGATAGTGACATTGTGGACGTCACAGCTCCATTTCATGTTGGTGGTAAAACAAATTATGTAGCAGGTGTACAATTTTCAATAAGTAGTGAATTACAGATAATAAAATCAAATCTTATCAAACTTGTAGTGACTGGATTAGGGTTAATCATAATAGGTATACTTTTAACTTCTATAATAACTAGAAAAATGATCACTCTCCCAATTTTAGCAGTTAATCAGCAACTAAAGGAAATTGCTGAAGGAGATGGTGACCTTACTCATCAAATCGTTTCAAAATCAAATGATGAAATCGGTGAATTGGCTCGATCCATTAATAAAATGAGTAATAATTTGCGTGACATCATCACTCAAGTAAAAAATCACTCAGAAATAGTTGCTTCATCTGCAACCCAATTAACTGTAGGTGCCGAAGAGTCCAATAAGGCAAGTAAACAAATAAATGGGGATATTCACGAAGTAGCAGCAGGTATTGAAAAACAAGCAGCCAGGGCTGTTGAAGTCAATCATGTGGTAACAGAAATATCTCATGGAATGGAACAAACGGCTTCATCTATTCAAATGGTTGCGGATTACACTGTGTCTGCAAATGATAAAGCTGCCAATGGAAGAAAGTTAGTTATGCAAACAATGGAGCAAATGAACCAAGTTCAATTAACCGTAAATCAAATTTCTAATATCATTTTAAGTCTAGGCGATAAAATAAAGGAAATTGATCAAATTGTTAGTTTAATTACCCAAGTCTCTAGTCAAACAAATCTATTAGCCCTTAATGCAGCCATAGAAGCAGCTAGGGCGGGAGAACACGGTAAAGGTTTTGCGGTGGTAGCTGATGAAGTTCGCAAATTAGCTGAACAATCGGCAGAAGCCACAGAAAATATTCGTCAATTAATTGGAGTGATTCAGTTAGAATCAGACATAGCAGTTTCTTCTATGAATCAAGGAACAGATGTGGTAAAACGAGGGCTTGATATGGTGAAGCAAACGGGTGATTCGTTCTATAGTATAGTCAAGATGATTCAAGATATTTCAGGGCAATCACAAGAGGTTGCCGCTATTGTAGAGGAAGTAAATGCTAGTTCTTTAAACATGGTTCAAGCAATTGAATCAATATCTAATATATCTGAACAATCCTCACTCAATATACAACATGTTTCAGAGACAGCAGGGGAACAAACAATATTTATGGGAGAAATTACTGATTCAGCAGCCTCACTTTCAAAGATGGCAGATGAACTGCAAAAAGTTATTGGCAGGTTTAAGGTGTAAAAAAACGAAAACGAATATTAAAAGGATGGAGTTTGAATGAAGTGAAACAGCACTTGTTCAAATTCTGTTTTTTTTATAAAAGATTAATACAATGGAATATTTTAAGTGCGCGTTTAGAACAATTTTTTTCATAACACGCTCTTTTATTTATTTGTTTATCAAGGTTATTCGTAATATTTCGATTAAACTTTATTTTAAAGCTACAAACATCACCTGGAATGATTTCAGAGATTTCTATGTGAATCACACTCTTTTTCGAGAAAATAAAAAGAGCCCTGAAAAGGACTCTTAAATTACCGATGACTTGTTCCCTTCATGCATGCATTGATTATGTGGTGTAGAAAGGAAAAGCCCTGTGGAGTAATCTCTGCAGGGCTTTTCTTTTATTTATAAATGTAGTTTTTTTCAACTTTTGGGCCCTATAGTTTATGGCTGGGATGAAAATAGATGGAATGGATCAAGAATAGATATTTTTCAAGCAGTAGCTGTTTTGATAAAGGCACAAACTATGAGATGATTTTTAAAGATAATTCTAGGATACTAAAAAATTTTTTGAAAAATAAAAGGCCATTCATAAATGAAAAGGCCCTTTTGATAATGTATCTGTTATCCTGATAACCAAAAATGATAAATGAAATAGAACAAAATAGGATAGATTGACTAATAAATTTTAATTAATTGATTACTACAAGTAAATTAAATTTTTTTACTTTAATTCTGTTGAAACCTTAACTCTTTCACCATTCTGATAGAATTCATACTTAACATTATGTAATCCATATAACTTCGTAAGTGGTTCACAGTAAAGAATAACATCCCAAGCAGCTTCTCGACCAATATTTTGGACACCGCCTACTCTTGTTTCTGTCCAATCATGATTTCCATCTGTGAAAACTTGGATAACTAAGTTGCCATCTTTTTCAACTACGTCATATTTTGTAACATTCATTACTTCAACATTCATCATATCACCCGGATTCCAGTACTGAAAAGAGTGAGGAAGAGTAGTATTTATTTCATCTAATATAGCCTGCATTACTTCAGGTGTAATAGTATCCCCTTGATTAGATTGAAGGGTACTTATTGAATTTTTTAGATTAGTTGTTTGATCTTCTAAAACACTTAAACGATTTTTAACTTGGGTATCATCATAACTAGTTGTTATATATGATGCTAGACTAAAAAGTAGACACAGATTGTTATAATAAAAATATAAATTTTAACGAGGTGTGTCTATTGGCTAGAGGAAATGGAAAGCGTTATGATGAAACATTTAAAAAAGAAACGGTAAAGTACATTGCAGAGAA